>NZ_VFTL01000002.1:0-276541 GCF_006439385.1 Mesorhizobium sp. B3-1-7 | reverse complement strand
TCATGTCAGCATCATCAGAGGTGAACTGCTTTGCGAGCGGATTGCTGACGCGCTGGAGTGCCGGTACGGGACATAAACCTTCGAACACCGAGCGAATGCCCGATCATTGAATATCCGGATGCGAGTTCAATGGCAAAACAGCGCCCCGAGACGATCTGTGCTTGCAGGACTTGGCAGACGCGGCGGAGTCCGGCGCCGATAAGGCGCCCGGAGCTGCTATTGGTCGGTCCCGGCTCTGACACTTAGCCGAACACCACCTTGTGCTCATGCTCGTTCTTGGCAGTTCCCGCCGTTTCGAAACGCACCCCAAAATGGCTGCTTATGGCGCGACGCGGACCGTACTGCGTTGGACGCATCGGTCCGCTCTTCAGCACGTTCCCAAAACGGACAGTCAGTTGTCGGCCCCATTCCGGTCGAAGCAGGGAAACCGATGCATTGAATCAGCTTTGCCGCTGCTTAAACGCGCACATCATTTGGGGATGCGGATCTCAGGCGGAATTTCCCCTTATCGTCAATGTCCAATTCCGGGCCGGGCTCCTTTGCAACCAAAACCTCACGGGCACGTTGTGTTTCGGTCCGCAATCAGGAGGAGGATGCCGTGAACGGAATAATCTATCTTGTTGGCCTCGTCGTGATCGTTTTGTTCATTCTATCATTTTTTGGACTTCGGTAAGATCATGGCCAAAATAGCCCCCACGGAAAGCGCTGCAGTGACCCCAAAAGTGGCTACATTGTCCTATCTTGAGTGGGGAGGCATATTTGGCGGGGGTGTCATCGCTTGCGCCATTTCGGTGGTTCTTCTGCAATTCGGGTCGAGCGCTGGTTTGGCGCTGGGTTCTCCGACTCTTCCCAACGGTGGCGCCTCCTGGAATGTGCTGGTGGCCGGGCTGTGGGTAGTTATCGTTGCTATAGCAAGTTCCGCAGCCGGCGGTTATGTAGCTGGACGGATGCGCACGCGCTGGGAAGATAGCAACCAAAGTGAAAGCGAATTCCGCGACGGCATACACGGCATCGCAGTCTGGGCCCTAGCGACACTTGGAGCAGCGTTTTTCTTGGCAATGATTGGTGGGCACGGCGCAGCCGCCGTGGTCAATCGCCCCGACGCGCAACTCAACGAAAGCACGGTGCGCCTTTCAGCCCACATAACTGCCATTTTTAGCTTTGCGACTGCTGCAGGCTCCGCGCTTGGCGCTGCGGCAGCATGGTTTGCAGCGATTGCCGGGGGTGAACACCGCGATGAGGGGATCGCTTTTCACCACGTCGTACCGGTTTTCTTGCGCAAGCGTTAGTGCAAAACAATGCACTCGCCCGGCCGGCAAAGCCAACCGCAGCTGTTCCAAGGTCATAGCGATCATCCGTTGGAGAGTGTCTACTTGTCGCCAAGCTTGGCCAATACCGGACGGGCTGAAAACGGTCCCGAAGCCGACGATATCATCCCGGGCTGTTTCTCCGACGTCCTTCCAAAGACTCTCGCCGGCGCCTGGAGATAGGCGGTCACGCCATCGAAGCGGGTCGCTAGTTCTTCTTTCAGACGATCGAAATCCCTTCCGGGGAAGAGTTGACCTTGGTGTAACAGCATTTGGACGAGGTACATAGTAATCACCGCTATGCTGCGGATCTGAGCGGGTTGCTTTCGAGGAGAGTGATCTTCGACTAGCCTGACGAGGCAAAAGGAATACGGGCGGCGCTCGCCCGTATTCTCACAGTTAGCGATCTCAGGCCCAAATGCATGTGCTTGGACTTTCGCTCGCCGCCTTTTTCAGGTTCTTGAGGCGTCTCTTACTCCCTCGCATGAGTTAAAATGCGAAATACCGGCCAATGGGCAATCGCTTCACGCAATCTGCTGAAAAGCTTGCCTTCCTTGTCGCCGGCAGATCGGACCTGAACGGCAGCCCATCCGGCCTTCATGGTCCCGCCGACGTGGCAGTGGCAAACAATCGCGTGCAGTTGCCAATCCGTTAGCTCGAAGAAGCGTTTCGATTCGCCATAGGTATCGTTCTTCAGTCCTTGCGCGCGCAATATTGGATCGGCGAAAGCGATGCTGAGCGCGGAGTCCAGGGACCGCGCCTTGTCACGCACGTCCAGGGTCATGTATTCCGTCCCGGGGAAGGCGGCGAGGCACCGCTCGGGATTTCGCTCGAGCAGCATGGCCCAATGTTCCAAACGCTGACGCCGCGCCATAGTCGGAAAGGATACTTCGACTTCCGCGACCTCATGCAGTTCTTCAAGTGTCTGATGTTTCATGGCCGTCTCCTGTTGGCGAGGCGCTCTGCCTGCAGAATGCACAGGGCGGAATGGGCCTCGGTCGTCCCTATGCAGGCGAACCAGCAGTCCGTCGGGAAGTTCCATTGGCGAGGAAATTTGACAGTGTGCCTGCTTCAATTTCCCGCTGTCTCTGTGCCTTGGACCATCCCGTGCAACGAGCTACTGCGATGCTTCGACCAGCCGTTGGAGCAATGGGTAATCCTTCAGGTCCTTGTAAGGCGTGAGATCTAACTCCCATGGCACGCAGCGAAGCTGTTCCTCATCGATCGCTTTCTCGTGCCCCTTGATGACGCTTTGGTAGTGCCGCCAGGTCAGGCCAGCCCCTCTCACCGCATCTCTTTCGATGCGCGAGGCAATTTGATGGGCGTGCAGATAATGAAGCCGCAACTCGTCCAAGAGAGCTTTTTCAACAATTTCGTGGCACACCAGAAATGGTTCGAGCCGCACGTCCTTGCCTCTCCACCTGATGGTGCGCGGCAGATGTCGGTCGATGTAAATCGTCGTTGCATCCCTGCTGTACCCAGCAATGTAGGGAATATCGAACTCGTGGCTGATCCTAACTCGTCGATGAAGCGCAGAAACGACATCAGACAGAACGAGGTCGCTAATATCTTCAGAGCTATGACGGACCTCGTCGGCTAATTTCAAGTCCGCTCCCGCGTTTTCCAGTCTAAGCGCCCGCCACACGGGCGAGCGCTTAGCGATGATTTTTTTATTTGTTGACGATGATGCGCTGCTTGTCCCGGTTTTGGGCGTAAGTGGCCTTGTCGTAGGCAGTCTGCGCCTCCAGCTGGTCCTTGGTGAAGTTTGTATAGAGGTAACGGTTGCCGTTCTTGTCGGTCATGAACTTGAGGTTTTCCATACCGACGGCGACCTTCTTTTCGCCAATGCCCAAAAAGCCCCCTACATCAACGATTATTGTGTCGACCTTCTTGTCACCAGTCAGGATGACGTCGCCAATCTCGCCGACCTTCGCATCATCTGCGCCATAGACGTTGGTTCCGATCAGATTTGCCGCACTGATTTTGTCTGACGGCATTTCGGTCAAGGTCGACTTGTCAATCGAGGCCGTCGCAGTGGTATCGGTTTTGCCATTGGCCGCCTGGCTGTCGGCCGTGCTGTTGGTGGGTGGGGACGTCGACGCTGCCGCGGTATCATAAGCCTTCGTATCGAAATTAGGTTGAGCTTTGAGCTCATCCTTCGTCGTCTTCGCGACTAACCAGCGATCGCCCTTCTTGTTGACCCATTCAAGCTTGCTGAAATCATAGGCCACATTCTTTTCCCCCACGCCAAGGAACCCGCCGACGCCAATGACGACAAGTTTGGCGTTCCCGTCCTTGTCGAGGACGATGTCATTAACATCGCCGATTTTCGCAGCGTCATCAGCGGTGCTGTCATAGACCGCGGCTCCCATGATCTTGGAGACGAGCTTGCCATCAGTGACCGGGGCAACAACCTCCGTCTGGATAGCGGGCTTGCTGGTATTTGCGGCGTGGGCACCCGCCGTGCAGAGCGCCGTCGACATGAGAGCAGCCGTCGCGGCCGTAACTAGTATCTTGCGGATCATTGGTGAAATTCCTCCTGTTGCCTGGTCGATTGACGTCGGGATCTGCCAACGTCAGTTCATCCAACGAAAGGAACCGCCTTACGTTCCGGGAGGGGCCAATGGTCGCAACCGGCCCCAGACCGAAGGCTCACGCAGAAATAGGCGCGCGGCTATTCCTGCGGCCGGTGCAATCCCATGGCCCGCCGGCAGCATAGTCTTCTTGAGGGTTTTTCAAGCGGTGGCCTTCCGCGAGCTGGCTCTCAATTGACATCCGAGCGCCACTCTGACCTTGCCTGATGGATAGTTCGCCAGCACGGTCCCAGCCGGACAAGACGCGCCTTTATTAGCGTTCACTCATTCCAGAACGCCAGGATTTCCAGTTCGGCTTGGAGCCGATGCACCGAACCGCATCGATCTGATTGACAAGCGCGGCCGTTTACGAGCTTTCGACCTTGCACGGGTTTACCTCCCCCAACGAAGACAATCCCGAACTTGGTCCACGGGGAAAGTTCCTCGGCATCCAAAACGTAAAACGCCGGTCTAAACGCTGAGAGGCAGAGGGTCTCTGCATGTTCTCACTTGACCTGCGAAGGGCATGTTGACCGCCACAGGAAAGAGTGCGTTATGAGGTTCCTTGCTGGCGTTGACGGCGCGCTAGGGAACCATACCGGCGGCGGCCCGTCCGAGACCCGTTGCCTGTTCTGCCGACAGGAACTCGAGCCTCATGCGATAGCTTTCCGCGCAGGCGAGCGGCGCTTGCCGCCGGTCTTGGACGTGCACTTGCGCTTTGAAAGGTGCGCAAGCAGAGCCGCCAAACCCATCGAATTGAGAACGCGCGTCCTGGGGACACCTCCCTTGCGGGCCATCTCGACACCCCAATGCATGTGGTCGAGTTCGCGGATTGAATGAGCGTCCGGATTGATGCTGAAGATGCAGCCGTAGTCGAGTGCCTTTTGATGCCACCGCCAGTCGAGATCGAGCCGCCACGGATGCGCGTTGATTTCGACAGCGACGCCATATCTCGCGCACGCTCTGAGGACCTTGTCGATGTCAAGCTCATAGCCGGGGCGACGCAACAACTGGCGACCGGTCATGTGCCCGATGATTGTCGTCAGAGGGTTCGCGATTGCCTGGATGATACGGTCCGTTTGCTCTTGCTTAGGCAACTTGAAGCGGCTGTGCACGCTCGCCACAACAAAATCAAACTGCTTCAAGACGTGATCCGGATAGTCAAGCGAGCCGTCGGCTAGGATGTCTGCCTCGATGCCCTTCAGGATATGGAATTCTCCACCGTACTTCGTGTTCAACCGATCGGCTTCGCGGTGCTGTTCGGCAACCTCCTGCGATGAGAGCCCACCCGCGTAGTGGGCCGACTGTGAATGGTCGGCGACACCATAGTACTCGAACTCACGCTTGCGGGTCGCTTCAGCCATTGCCTCAAGCGTCTCGGTGCCATCGGATGCGGTCGTGTGAGAATGCAGGATGCCATGCAGATCTTCATCCCGGACGAGAGTAGGGAGGTGCCACGTCGCTGCCGCCTCAATCTCGTCCCTGCCTTCGCGTAGTTCGGGTTCAATGAACTGCAGGTCCAACGCTTCGTAGATTTCCTCCTCTGTCGCTGATGCGATCAGCTTTTTCCCGCGGTAGAGCCCATCGGGTCTGAGGGCGAACCCCCTCTCGGTCGCATACATCTTCAACTGCTCAAGATGGGCCGCCGAACCGGTTGCTTCGAGTAAGCTCGCGCCAAAGTGCTTCTTGTCCGTGACGACAAGCCTGAGGGTGGACTGCTCGATTTCGGTCGGCTCCTTTCCCAGCGCTACCAGCGCGAGGTCGGCAACAAGTTCGCAACCGCGCCGGAAATCACCGGCGATTTCCACGCGCGAAAACTCCGGATGCTCTTGCTTCACGGATACAACTGCATGCTCGAGGAGAGCGGCGGCCTTATGCAGGTGAAGCTGTGTTTCGCCGCTTCGCGCTATAGCCAGGTTCTGCAGAATCTTTGTCTGAAGCGAAGCACCGAGGCCTTTAAGTGGCCGGATGCGATCTGCCTTTGCTGCGGCTTCGAGCTCAGCCAACGAGTTCACGCCGAGCGCCTGATGAAGTTTCAGGATCTTGTCGGGCCGAAGCCCAGGCACGGCAAAAAGCTCCATCACACCTGCTGGCACCTCCTCGCGCAGCTTCTCAAGGCGTGGATGCGTGCCCGTTTCATGGAGCTTGCGCACAATGTCTGCGATTGCGTCACCGATTCCCGGGATCCTGGTGAGGGCGCCTGCGGCGATGAGCCGATCGAGCGGCTGCGACAACGCAGCCAGACTATCGGCCGCGCGCAAGTAAGCCTTGGTGCGATAGGGATTGTCCCCGCGCAGTGACGTGCGATGTGCATATTCCCTTAAGAGGCTGGCGACTGTCCGCGGATCGGTTTTTGCCATGGTCGAGGCAAACGGGGCCAATCTTCGCAGGTTCCATTCAGGCCAAGGCAGCGACGCCCCTAATCCAGGCTTGCTGCCTTTCGCGGAATGGGGCTACAGATCTGGCAACGATTGGTCAGCTCGGTCCCACCCCGCCAGGGATTTGCTGGCTGCGCGTTTCTTTAATTCAGCAGCGTCGCCGACATGGAAATGCGAGGGCGCATCTATCGTCTTCATCTCCGCCCAGGTGATCGGCGCCGCGATCGGAGCGCCCGGTCGGGACCTTGCGCTGTACGGCATGATCGCGGTCGCCCACGCTGGTTACGCAAATAGTCCACAAAGATGCGCCCCTTGCGGCGCGCCTTCGGCAACGCGGCCGTAAAGTGAGAGGGATCGCTCGGAAACGCGGCGCATGGCGCCCGCTGCTTTCGGCTGGTGACGCCATGACCGATGCGATCGCGGTTCATGATGCACGGTTGCGCTTCGGCCAGACGGTGGCGTTGGACGGCGTCTCGATTTCGATCCCGCGGGGTACATGCTTCGGCATCGTCCGCGAATCCGGATCCGGCAAGACGACGCTGACGCGTGCCGTGCTCGGCCTGCAGCGACTGGACGCTGGCGAAATCCGCATCCTTGACACACGCCGTTGCAGCAGGGGCGTGCCGCGCTCAAGCAGCGCGCCCTCATTGTCCAACCGATCTGCCAGGATCCAGCCGCCTCGTTGTCGCCACGCAGCCGCATCCGCACACTGATGAACGAGGCCGGCACTGTGTTGAAGGAACCGCATGCGGCGACGCATGAGCGTCTGCTTGTCATCCTGAAGCAACTCGGCCTGCCGGACAGTATCATCGACAAATATCCGCATGAGATCAGCGGCGGGCAGGCGAGGCGGGTGGCGATAGTGCGCGCCCTTTTGATGAAGCCCTCCATCCACGCGGACGAGCCGACCGCCGGCCTTGACGTTTCCGTCCAGGGCGACCTGCTCAACCTGTTGCAGGACATCAGGCGCGTGCAGAACATCACGCTTGTCGTCATCAGCCACAATCTGGCAGTGGTATGGCTGATCGCCGAGAACGCCGTCGTGATGCGGGCCGGCAGGGTGGTGGAGATCGGCGAGGCCGCGTCTCTGTTCCAGTCGCCGCGCGATGCCTATACCCGAGAACTGCTGGCAGCGTGGCCGAGTGTTCATCCTTTAGGTCGGTCTGGGTGAGCCGCCGCTGGTTGGCGACATTGCCTGAAAATTCAACGGATAGCGCAGTTGCGCCTGCTGGACGCCGCCTTCGTTCTTCGGCACCGCCAAGCCGCCCTTGCCGATGCCGGAGCGGTTTGGTCCATCGACAAATCGCCCGGGCCACCACCTGGCCGGGTCTGCCCTGGTCGCGGTCACAATGCCGTCGTCCAGCGCTTTGAGCTCCGTATAGGCGAGTTGGTGCTGTGCGATGCGCGCAGATTGGCCTCAACCGCCTGAACCTGAGCTTGCGCGCTCCGCAGTGACTTCAGTGCGTCATCATACTGCGAATGCGTGGCGAAGCCCTTGCCGAGGAGGAGCCGAAACCTGTCTTCCTGCGCGGCAGCCTGAGCAAGCGCGGCCTTGGCCGCGTCGAGGTCCGCCGCGGTGGCGGTGACCTTGTTCTGGTAATCGACGGCGCTGAGTTCCGCGAGCTTCTGGGCCTTCTTGACCGTTGCGCCGGCGTCGGCATCGCATGAGACGAGCCGCCCCCAACCTCGAAGCCAACCTGGCTAACATAGCGCGATTGGAGGCGGCCGGCGCCTTACGTCACCAGCACGAACTTGTAGGGCGGCGTGACCACCACCACGCGGGCCGTTCGTGGCGCCGCCGGCGCCCGGGCTCCTTTTGTGAACAACCGGCAAGACAAAGGCCGGCGATACGGGCCAAAAGGAAATGACGCGACGACAGGCGCCACTGGCAGAAGTCCGCGGCGCTTCACGGGCGCGTGCTAGGCCGTGAACTCATAAATTCAAACGGCGATGATGTTTGGATTGCAAACAAAGCTCGGCATTGACGAGTTTGCTACTTGCATGATTGATTGGAGCACCGCCATTTCAACCCGGTTGCTGGGTAGGAGGCGCCGCAAAGCCCTCGTGCAGCGGAAATCCCCTCTTCAGCGTACCGAAGACGAACAGGTTTTCATCCATACCCGGGGAACGCTTGAGCCTCGCCAAGGTTCATTGGGATTGCACCAAGCGGAGCGGTTCCATTCAAGGATTAAACATAAGGCTGTCGGCGCAACCCGATGCAAAGGCGCAGGCGGCGGATGCGCTCTATCGCTACAACGTTGCGGCAACGGCCGTGGACGACCGTGCCGCCATTGGAGCCGAGCTGTGCGACGACGCCGGAAAGGTGTTAGGCGGCCTGTGGGGGCGGACGGAAATGGGCCTTCTCTTCCTCGACATGTTTTTCCTGCCCGAGCATTTGCGGGGGCAATCCCACGGCACGCAGCTCCTCGCCTTGGTCGAAGCGGAGGCAAAGCGCCGTGGCTGCAGCGGGGCGGTGGTGGAGACGAGCAGCTTCCAAGCGCCGGGTTTCTACACCAGACACGGCTACCAGGAGTTCGGCAGGGTTGATTTCGGGGTCGGCGGACACGCCCGCATCTTCCTGCACAGGCATTTGGCTTGAGCGCGGTGCGCAAGCGCCCGGACCGCACCCTCATGGCGGCGACAAGCAATTCCAGGAAAAGTGAAATGGTGTCCGCCCGAAATGTCGTCAAGACAACAGCTAAGCACGAGAGCTGTGTAGCTTTGAAACGCTTGATCCGCATTTTACCAGCGGCCGCGCGGTGCTCCCACCCGGCCGCGATGTCTGAGCTGGTCTGGTCAGGGTGGCCGAGGATAGAGGGTGGTAGTGGTAAGCCGGACAGGGCGTGAGCGGGGCGAAGATTCCGCCGGGCTCGCGAGCCCTTCAGACGCTGTGGTGTCCGAGGTCGGTCGGCTAGTGCGATATGCTGGTCTTCGGCGCCCGGTGCGATCAGGGCGACAAGCAGAATAGGGCGGGTCGTCGGGTCCTGCTTCAGCCGGGCACACAGCGCGGCGACTGGAAGGCCGTCGGGACGACAGTGCAGGATGATCGAGCAGTTTAACGCGTCTAGTCTAGGCGCGGGGCTTATCGCGTTAGGGAACCGAGACCGTGCGGTTTTCCGAGGTATAGCCGTCCCCGAAGCGAAGGCCGATCGCGTACTCAAGACCCTTCGCGGTGGCGCTAGTTCCTAGCTAAGCAGCGCCGGTACTGAAATGACATCCCGCAACCACCCGAATCCGCTCCGTCTTCCCCGCGGACCGGCATTTCCGCGCCTCAAACAGATCGCGCGAGTCGCTGGGCGACGCACTTGGCCAACGACTATGCGCCGGCTATGGCCGCGGAAAATACGTCGATTGTCTTTTCGACCAGAAGGGATCGGTAGAAATCAGCAGCCAGCAACGCCGCGTCGTTGGGTTGGAGCGAAGGTGGCTCAATCAGCTTGGCACGCGCCACGTCATCCAGCGCGCTCATGAGTCGGATGAGCGCAACAGCGCAACAGCGTCGTCGAAACCATCTTCCCCTCCCGGCCAAGAAGCCGGGATTCCTCGCGCAGCAAGATAGTTCCTCCTTTGCCGTCAGCCCCCTTCGGGTGCGCCGTCGATCGCCTTCGGCCGGACGATCGCCATCGAAGCCGCATGGTGCGGGCTCGAGCAGAACCAAGGAGAACTACCATGGCCACCGTCGGCACCTTCAAGAAGACTGGCACCAACGAGTTCACCGGTGTAATCGTCACTCTTTCGGTCCAGGCCAAGAACGTTCGCGTCGTCCCCGACAGCCGCGCCAGCGGCGAGAATGCTCCGACCCACCGGCTCTTCGTTGGCCGAGCCGAGATCGGCGCAGCTTGGAACAAGCAGTCCAACGAGGGACGTCCGTACCTGGGCTTCAAGCTCGACGATCCCTCGTTCACGGGCCCCATCTATGCCAACCTTGTAGAGGGCGAGGACGGGGAGAGCTACAGCCTTATCTGGTCCCGCCCGACCCGCCGCAACGGCGACTCAGGTTTTCACTTTCCTGCCCGGCTGGTCCTGGCGGATGCTTCCTGCATTCGGCATGGCGAACCACTTCGCGGCGAACACGGCCAACCGCCTCAACCAAGAGCGTCGCGCGCAACGTGAACAAGACCGTAAGGCACTCGACAAGATCGAGCGCGCCATTGCGGGGATCATGGCCGCGATCGAGGATGGGCTTACCAACCTTCGATGAAAGCGAGAATGGAAGACCTGGAGAGGCAGAAGGCGGAGACCGCCGAGCGTCTGGCGGTGGCGCCCACTGACGTGCCTGACCTGCATCCCAGCACCGCCACTCTCTACCGCAGGCGGGTAGAGCAGTTTACGCAAGCGCTCGCCGACCACGAGGACGGACGTCCAGCCGCCGAGGCACTGCGCTCGTTGATCGGAGAGATCGTCCTCACTCCCGGCGACAAGCGCGGGGAGGTCCATGCCGAGCTACGCCGCGAGCTGTTCGGCATCCTCGAATTCGCTAATCCTGACCAAAATCAAAAGCCTGTCGATCTTATGACAAAAGGGGCTGCAGGTCCCCGCAACCAATTTTATCATAAATCAATAACCGTCCCGGTCTAACCGGGGCGGCTTTTGCGTTTCGAGAGGCGCGAGTGACCTTTGATCCACATGAAGCTGGTGAGGCGGGTGGCAAAGAGTGTGCTGCACTGGTAGTCGTGCCCCCTCATAGAGGCCGGTCAGGGAAGTGTCGTGGCACGCTAGTCTAGAACCGGTCACGCGAATCGGCCGCTTTGCGCCTCTTCTCGGTCGTAGAGGCAAACTTTGCCGCCGTTCATAAGCGAACGTAGCGACCGGGACGACGAATTGCGGCAACTGCCGCATACCAGTCTCTTGGAACGATGGCCAGAAAGCCACAGTCCCGTACGTATGATCTAACGTTCAACCATCTCGCGAATTGCCTCGTCACCGCTTACAAGACTCATATGGTGGTGCTGTTCGTCGTCATCTTGGCGATTTCCTCAGCGGTATGCGGTGCGGCCGGCGGTGCGAGCAACGTCTTGCCCTTTAGGGCGTTGCCGGACGCTGTTCAAACTTGCCACCAGCCTGAAGTTGAGACTTGATCATGCGCGGGGGAAAAATGGGTGTCGAACTGTCGCGCCGCGAAGCTACGAACGTCCCGCATCGCATCGATCAACGTGGCCGCTTTAGCCAAGGAAATTCGCGATGCGATCAACAAGGCGAGGCCGATCGCGCTCGATGTCAATTTTGATGGCATCAGTTGGGCGGCGCGTTAATGTCGGTGCCGGTCGTCCGGGCAAAGGCCATGACGGAGCCGAGCGCCAGGCGCGCGATGTGCCGGGCATCGCCGCGAAGGCGCTTGATGCGTCGGAGTTGCCACACATTGGGCAGGCGATATGTGCCGATGCCTGCGATCCCGACTTCTGTAAAAGGGGAACGTGCCAGCATTTCGCGCCTCGCTAGATGCGTGCGCGACATGATGCATAGGTCACGACTTATTCGCAAGGTCACGGACAAGGCGTCCAGCCCTTCCGCTGCTCCGGCGTCAAGGCATAGACACTGCAGGCCCGCGCATCATTAGCTTTTCCTTCACATATGCGAGCCTACTAATACATGATGGTAACCAAAGCGCGCATTTGGGACTCAATGCGGAAAATCCGCCGTGAGGCGGGCGGCAACGTCGCCACCATATTCGCGCTCACCTTGCCGATCGTGGTCGGCGGCGCAGGGCTAGGCGTCGAGACGTCCTATTGGTACTATTCAAGCCTAAAGCTGCAGGCGATCGCAGACGCAGCGGCCTATGCCGGCGCCCTTGAGAAGGTCGCAGGATCGAACACGCAGACGATCACGGCAGCGGCGGTCCAGGCGGCTTCCGACAATGGCCTCGGCACGGGCACCATCGTCGTGAATATCCCGCCGAAATCGGGTGCGAACACCGCCAAGAACGCAGTCGAGGTGATGGTCAGCCAGAACCTCGACCGGATATTCACCTCGATCTTCACCCGGGGCAAAGTACCCGAGCAGGCGAGGTCAGTTGCACTGATCAAGAGCTCGTCAAAGGCTTGTGTGCTGGCGCTGAATGCGACCGCCTCGAAGGCGGCGCTGTTCTCGGGAAACAGCAGCCTCAAGCTCACCGGCTGTTCGATCATGGCCGACTCGGACGCTTCAGACGCGATCAAGCTTCAGGGATCGGCGGCATTGCAGGCCGACTGCCTGATGTCGACCGGCGGCGTCTCGCTGAGCAATCCAGTGACTACGATCTGCCCGGCTCCGGTTACTCAAGCACTGCCCGCGCCCGATCCTTATGCCGGCCTGCCGACACCAGCAGCCTTAGGGCAATGCCTGAGCGATAGCGCGCCGACGCTCAGCCCAGGGACTTACTGCAGCGGAATGAGCCCCAAGGGCAATGTCACGCTTTCTCCAGGTGTCTATGTCGTCCAGGGCAACCTGAAGATCAACGGCAACACGACCGTCTCGGGCAGCGGAGTGACTATCTTCATGGAGGGTAGTTCGACGGTGACCATCAACGGCAACGCCACAGTCACGCTGAGCGCGCCAACGTCGGGGACGTATTCGGGGGTGCTATTTTATGGCGATAGAACGGGCAATTCGGCATCGAGCAACTTCAACGGGAACGCTGCCTCCCTGTTGACCGGCGCGATTTATTTCCCTCGCCAGCAGGTCAACTATCTCGGCAATTTCTCGGGAAAGAACGGCTGCACCCAAGTCGTTGCTGACACCATTCAGTGGTCAGGCAACACGTCCATAAACCAGAATTGCTCCAGCCTTGGGATGAAGGACATTCCGGCTGCGCAGTCCGTTGCGGTTGTCGAGTAGGGAAGCGGGATCAGCAGCAAGGATCTTGGGATCACGGTCAAGCTGTCCGCGGTCAGGCTGGTCACTTCGCATCCCGCCGAAGCGAACGAAAGCCTAGTGTAGCACCAACGCGCCGACGACGGCGATCGCGGCGATGAGGGCGAGCATGATGGCGGCAAGTCGAATGCGCTTGACCCATATCTGCCGAGGCCGTCGCGCTATAGCTGCGGCATCATAGGCGCTGTAGAGGCGTCGGCCATCCACTCCGAAGCGGTCGGCGTTCGGATAGACCTTCTTTGGCTTCTGTCGTGCCTTGAGCATTGAGGCCCCTCCAGCCCGGCACGGCACATTAGCACATGCTTGTTCTCAATTGGCAGGAGGAGCAAAATGCGGTCTGCGTACGAGGAGCTTTTGAGGGAGAGTTCCATGCTTGCCGAATTCGCCTTCAACCGGATCGCCGCTGACCCGAAAATCTGTCAGGAGAGATAGACAGAATCGTCCGTTTTCTGCCCATGTGTTAGACCGGACAGTCTTCTTACGGCCCCAGTCCGGTCATCTCGAACATTCATTGGGAGGCCGGTCCCTGGAGGCTAGCGGAGACGATTGGTGAAGCTGGAATGCGGCGATAACGCGGTAAGCATTCGGTTTGGCAGTCGTTCACAAACCAGGAATCGGTGGCGACTTCCGGGTATCTGCGCCATCTCGGAGTCCACGGCCACGGTCAAAACCCGACGACCAGCGAATGTGGGTTTCAGTGGCTGGGCGTCCGTGATTTGAACCTACGATTTTGCCAACAAGCCTGAAAACGGAGAGCAATCGATCAGGCTAGCGGATTTCCGAATAACACGCCTTACTATCCCTTTCTGCGACCGATCGATCTGACGTCTATCCCGGCTCCAGCACGAGCATATCTTGCGAGGCATGGACCAAGATCATGATCTCGGCAGGATTGAAGAAGGCCACGCATCCTCCGGACTGCTATTTTCCGCAGGAGCACAACTGGCGCTATTCCTGATCCATAGCGAGCGCTACCCGCAGTGGTTGTGAAATCGCACAAACGGCTCTTGCGCCAAGTGCCTGACAGAGCGATTCTGCGCCTTGCAAGCGCTCTCGCGCGCCAAGCGGCCCGCGAAGATCACGAGCGTGAACAGGCCGAGAAGATACATCATGAATCGAACCGCGATCTACGCACGCTTCTCAACCGATCTTCAGAATGAGCGATCGATAGACGACCAACTCGCGCTATGCCGGACGTATGCCGAGCGTGAGGGGTTGAACGTTGTCGCAACGTTCGAAGACCGAGCTCGCTCCGGCGGCTCCGTCATGGGCCGTGAGGGTTTGTTACAACTGATGGACAAAGCTCGTGAGCACGAATTTGATGTGCTCGTCGTGGAGGCACTTGATCGCCTCTCTCGCGACATGGAAGACCTTGCGGGCATTCACAAGCGCCTTTCATTTCTTAGCATCGAAATTCGTGCTGTCCACGAGGGCGTGGTGAACACGGTCTTGGTCGGGCTTCGCGGTCTGGTTGGGCAACTCTATCGAGAGGACATCGCTCACAAGGTTCGGAGAGGCCAAGCGGGCCGAATCAGCAAGGGACTCCACGCCGGTGGATTGACTTACGGCTACTCCTACGTGCTGGGCGACCCTGGAAAGCGCCTTATCATGGAGGAGGAAGCGGATATCGTGCGTCGTGTTTTCAAGGAGTACGTCGACGGACAGACACCGCGTGATATCGCCCACAATCTAAATAGAGACCGCATACCGCCGCCTCGTGGGCGAGCCTGGAATGCCTCTACTATCAATGGAAATGCGCAGAGAGGGACGGGGCTCCTTCACAATGAGCTTTATGCAGGCCGCTTGATCTGGAACAGGGTCAGGATGATCAAGGATCCTGATACAGGGAAACGTGTCTCGCGTCCGAATCCCAAAGGTGAATGGCGGATAGTTGAAGTTCCCGATCTTGCCATTGTTTCGCCCGAGCTGTTTGACGCAGCACACGCGCGGAAGAAGGCGCGCGCAATCACCCATCCAAGCCATCAGCGCCGACCACGGCATATGTTGGCGGGGCTTCTGAGGTGCGGTGCCTGTGGTGCGGGAATGTCGTCAAAGGGCATGGACAATTCCAAGCGCGTTCGTATCCGCTGCTCCGCTGCGACAGAAAGCGGAACATGCGCTGATCCTAAGACTTTTTATTTGGATACCGTCGAAGCTGCAGTTCTGAACGGGCTTACCACCGAGCTGCGCCACCCTGAAGTGATTGCCCAGTACGTCCAGACGTACCACGAAGAACGGAAGCGCTGGGCAGCCGACACCGATGCCAGGCGCACTCGTTTGGAGCGACGGCTTGGAGAACTATCTCGGGAGATCGAGCGGCTGGTCAACGCTATTGCCAAGGGCCACGGCGACCCAGCCGTACTGGGACCGCAATCAACAACGCTGCATGAAGAGCGTAAGTCCATTTTGGCAGAGTTGGATCAGGTGCCCACCGCGGCCGGAGTGGTCGCGCTGCATCCTGCGGTGCTGGCACGCTACGAGGAACAACTGAACCAGCTTCAGGCAGGGCTTGCCAAGGGTATTGCTAGCGGTGATTCCGAATCTGCAGAGGCGATGCGGGACCTGATCGAGACCGTCACGGTGTTTCGAGATCCGTCGAAGATCGGCGGGGTTGAAGTCGAAATCGCTGGGCGGCTAACGGCCCTCTTGGGCGAGGGTGCTTTCCCCCACGGTGTCAAAGGAGTGGGGGGAATGGTGGTAGCGGGAGAGGGACTTGAACCCCCGACCCCAGGATTATGATTCCCGTGCTCTAACCAACTGAGCTACCCCGCCAGGGTGGCAAATGGCCCGAAAAACCGTCCTGGATGGATGGGTGTTTCAAGGCGTTCGCCAAGGTCGCGCGGATATAAGGTTGCGAGGGTGAGCGTGTCAAGCTTCGAAGCGGCCGACATGCCGGCATAATCCGGCCGGCATAATCTCATCCCAGAAAAGCTTTGCCGGACAGACACTCAAGGCATGTCCCGGGGTTGAGTTCGGCGGGGCACGTCGCTATGTCTCGGCCATGAAATTCTAGAGTTTGAGCGAATGAAGCCGCGCATCGCCGTCCTCGGTTGCGGATACTGGGGCAGCAACCATATCCGCACCCTCAAGGCGCTTGGCGCGCTCCATGCCGTTTCCGACGTCAACCGCGCCCGCGCTGAAGGTTTCGCCAGCGAGCAGGACTGCCTGGCGATCGAGCCGGACAGGCTGTTCGAGCGAACCGATATCGACGCCATCGTCATGGCGTTGCCGCCGCAATTCCATGCCGACACCGCGGTGCGCGCGGTCGAAAGCGGCAAGGACGTGCTGGTGGAAAAGCCGATCGCCTTGACGGTCGTGGATGCCGAGCGCGCGGTGAAGGCGGCTAAAGACAATGGCCGCGTGTTCATGGTCGGCCATGTGCTGCGCTTTCATCCGGCTTTCGAGACGCTGAAGGCGCTGATCGACAATGGCGAGCTCGGCGAAGTGCGCTACATCCACTCGCACCGGCTCGGCCTCGGCAAGTTCCATACCGAAAACGATGCGTTGTGGGACCTTGCGCCGCACGATTTGTCGATGATCCTCGCCATCACGGGCACCGAGCCGATCGAAGTGAGGGGCGAGGGAGCGGCGCTGCTCGACAATCTCAGCGACTTCGCGCATCTGCACATGCGCTTCCCGAACGGCCTGCGCAGCCATCTCTTCGCCTCGCGCCTCAATCCCTATCGCGAGCGGCGGCTGACGGTCGTCGGCACCAAGGCGATGGCGGTGTTCGACGACGTCGAGCCCTGGGAGCGCAAACTTGCCGTCTACCGACACGCGGTCTGGCAGGACAGCGGCCAGTGGGCCTTCACCGCCAATGAGCCTGCCTACGTGCCGGTTGGCGAGGGCATGCCGCTGACGCGCGAGCTTGCCCATTTCATGCAGTGCATCGAGACTCGCGCCGAGCCGCGCACCGATGGCGAGGAAGCGATCAGAGTGCTGCGCATCCTGACCGCCGGCACGGTGATCCACACCGGTTCGTCCGCCTGAGGCGTCAGGAAACGGCGGCGATAAGACTGAGAAACTTATTCGGCTGGGATCTGCGCCGGCCTTGCGGCAAGCCTGGACAACATAGCCTCGGCTTCCGCGCCTCGTTCCGAGCGCTCGATGAAGCCGCCGCCGAGCACCCGCGCCTCGTTGCCGTCGTCGGAATAAAGCACGCAGGCCTGGCCCGGCGCGATGCCCGACTCGCCGTCGGTCAGTTCGACGGAGGTCACGCTGTCGCGGTGATGCAGCACGGCCGGACGCGGCGGCCTGGTCGAGCGGACTTTGGCGAAAAGCTCGATCCCGCCGGCCGGAACGTCCGACAGCGGTCCATCGCCCAGCCAGTTCATGTTGCGCAGATAGATCTTGTGCGTCTCCAGCGCCTCGCGCGGGCCGACGATGACGCGCGCCCGGTCGGCGTCGAGATGGACGACATAAAGCGGCTCGCCGGACGCGATGCCGATGCCGCGACGCTGTCCGATCGTGTAGCGCAGAATGCCCTCATGGCGGCCGAGCACGCGGCCGTCGATATGCACTATGTCGCCCGGATTGGCGGCGGCCGGCTTCAGCTTGGCGATGATGTCGGAATACTTGCCCTGCGGCACGAAGCAGATGTCCTGGCTGTCCTGCTTGGCGGCGACAGTCAGGCCCATCTCCTCGGCAATGGCGCGGACCTGCGGCTTCGACAGGCCGCCGAGCGGGAAGCGCAGATAATCGATCTGCGCCTGCGTGGTGGCGAACAGGAAATAGCTCTGGTCGCGGTCGGCGTCGACCGGACGGTAGAGCGCGCGATGCGCGCCGTTGGCGCGCGAACGGATATAGTGGCCGGTGGCCAAGGCGTCGGCGCCGAGATCCTGGGCGGTGGCCAGAAGATCGGCGAACTTCACCGTCTGGTTGCAGGACACGCAAGGGATCGGCGTCTCGCCGGCGACATAGCTCTCGGCAAACGGATCGATGACCGCCTTGCGGAAACGCTCCTCATAGTCGAGCACGTAATGCGGGATGCCGAGCGTCTCGGAAACGCGGCGGGCATCGTCGATGTCCTGGCCGGCGCAGCACGAACCGGCACGGTGCGTGGCCGCGCCGTGGTCGTAAAGCTGCAGCGTCACGCCGACGACGTCATAGCCTTCGCGCTTCAGAATGCCTGCGACGACAGACGAATCGACGCCGCCCGACATCGCGACGACGACGCGGGTTTCTTCGGGGCGGCGGGGAAGATCGAGGCTGTTCATGGTGCTTTCACTGTGCGGCGCTCAATGCCAATGGCCGGAATATAGGTCAAGCCCCACGTGTGCGCCAGCTTGCGGCGCAAGACGAGCCTACCGGCAAAACCAAGGCCTGGGGGCCGGTGTTTCAAATTCTAAACGAAATCCTAACCAGGCGTTCATGATCCTTACCTAGTGATTAGGGTTCGCTTAGGCAATTTTTAAAGCTGTGGCGGTACTGTGGCGGGGATTGGGTCTTTGAGTTTTTAGTAGAGAGTACGATGACCGATCTGGTTAGACCTAGAGTCAAGTATGTTATTGGGCCTGACGGCAGCCCTCTTACGATTGCAGATCTGCCGCCGACGAACACTCGGCGCTGGGTTATCCGGCGCAAGGCGGAAGTGGTCGCCGCGGTACGCGGCGGCCTGCTCAGCCTTGAGGAAGCCTGCCAGCGCTACAAGCTCACAACCGAAGAATTTCTCTCCTGGCAGGCATCGATCGACGAATACGGCCTTGCCGGGCTGCGCACCACGCGGATCCAGCAATACCGCCACTAGGCCAGACAGCTATTAAACGTAAGGGCGCGGAACACCGCGCCCTTTCGCCTTTTGAAGCGGTCTTCCACTCAAACAGTCAGCACGACCTTGCCGATGGGTCGGGCCGCAAGGAAGGCATGGGCGGCCGCCGCCTGATCGAGCGGGAAAGCTTTGGCCACGTGCGGCATCAGCTTTTTGGCGTCGACCAGCCTGGCGAGTTCGACAAGGCCCTCGCGATCGGGCACCACGGACATGCGCTCGACGCGGACACCGCGCGTCTTGGCCTTCGCCCTGGTGGCGTCGTGAACGTCGAGCAGCGACACCAGCACGCCACCATCACGCACCACCTTCAGCGACTCGCCGACATGGTCGTCGCCGATAGGGTCGAGCACAAGATCGACATTGCCGACCTGTTCGACGAAGTTGCCCTTGGTGTAGTCGACGACGTCGTCGGCGCCGAGCGAACGGACGAAGTCGAGCTTGTTCGGGCTGGCTGTAGTGATGACATAAGCGCCGCGCGCCTTGGCGATCTGAACCGCCAGATGGCCGACACCGCCGGCACCGGCGTGAACCAGCACGCGTTGCCGCGCCTGCAGGCCGCCATGGCGCCCGAGGCCTTGCCAGGCCGTCAGTCCGGCCAGCGGCAAGGCCGCAGCCTGCGCATGGTCGATGGCGGCGGGCTTCGCAGCGATCTCGTCCGCCGGCGCCGCGGCGAGCTCGGCATAGGCTCCAGCCTGTTTGGGGAAATGCGGCATGCCGAACACGTCGTCGCCGACCTTGAAGGCGGTCACGCCGGGGCCGAGCGCCGCGACGGTCCCCGAAATGTCCCAGCCCAGGATGAAAGGCGGTTCGCCAAGCAACGGATAGAAACCGCCGCGCACGGCGCCGTCGACCGGGTTGATGCCCGCCGCCTTGACGCGGACGAGCACTTCACCGGATCGGAGCGCCGGGTCGGGCTGCTCGGCCACGAAAAGCACCTCGGGTCCGCCGACGGAAGTCTGGATAACGGCACGCATGAACGCCTCCTGTTCGATGAATGTGCCGCTATCATTTGGATAGTAATATTTGATTGTCGAGTATGTACCTTTTCTATATATAGATACCTCATGGATAGTGAAGACAGATCGCCATTCGGCTACGACGCGTTCCGACGCACCTGCCCGTCGCATACGGTGCTGGAGATGCTGGCCAGCAAATGGGTTTATCTCACGGTCTGCGCGTTGCGGCGCGGGCGGCTGCGCAATGGCGAGTTGGCGCGCAAGCTGGAAGGCATCACGCCCAAGATGCTGACGCAGACGCTGCGCGTGCTGGAGCGCGACGGCCTCGTGCGGCGCGAGGTGTTTGCGGTCATCCCGCCGCGCGTGGAATATGAACTGACGGAACTTGGCCAGAATCTGGCGGGGCTGCTTAGCCAGATACGCTCCTGGGCGGAAGAGCATGCGCCGGAAATCAAGGATGCCCGGGCCCGGGCATCGGCCGATCATGGCGAGATGGGGGCTGTGCCGTGAAGACGGCGAGTCCGATTTCTGCCGATTGCCGGTTCTGAAGATGCCGGAGATATCTCCGGCATGAGTGCAAATATGCCAGGCGATCAGCCGATCATGGCGCTGCGGCCGCCAATTTCGGTTTCGCGGATCTTGGTGTCTCGCGATTCCAGCATCTCCGCCTTGGACAGCTCCGCTTCAGCTTCGCCGAGTAATGATTCGGCGGTGCTTCGCTGCTGGGCGAGGTCGCTTTGTGAGTTCCTGAGGTTGTCGCGGCGCAGGCGAGCCGCCTTGGCGAAGGTCGGATAGGCGAAATGGTTGATGTCGGTGATGCCGGCTTTTTTCTCTTCGGCGATGATCTGCGCTTCCAGCTCGACGGCCATGCGCTCGAACTCGGCGATCATCATGTCCAGCTGCAAGAGCTGGCGCCGCTTCTCATTCACCTGAAACTGCTTCAGTCGAACGAGGTTTTCACGTGACTTCATGATTCGATACTCCGCAAACGCACACCTGCAATACCGCCCAGTCCGCCCGGAACGACCCAAGCGCCGCCCGTTTCCCCCGGCTTTCCCTGGGCTATGGGAAACAAAGCCCTAAAGATTTTTGCCGACGGTAACCATTCGTTTACGGGCATTGTTAATCATACGGGCGAGGACTTAAGGCCGGGTAAAAATTCCGGCTGCGGCGGGAAGCCCGGGCCAGCGAGTCTCTGGAGTCACTTAGGCTGACTTATTAATGTGGTGCATTAGCGATTTTGGTCTGTGATTCGTTATTAGATTCAAGTGGGTGTAGAAAGGGGTTAAAAAATCTGGTATCGTGGATGACACGAAATTAGGATTTGTTAACCAGTCGGTGGCACCTTCTGTTCAGGCAATCACTGCTCCGGTCCCGGACGGGTCGTGACACGGTCCGGCAGCAGAAAAGGGGAATGAAATGCGTGTTCTGCTGATTGAAGATGACAGTGCAACCGCACAGAGCATCGAACTGATGCTGAAATCGGAAAGCTTCAACGTCTATACGACCGATCTCGGCGAAGAAGGTGTCGATCTCGGCAAGCTCTACGATTACGACATCATCCTTCTGGATCTCAATCTCCCCGACATGTCGGGCTATGAAGTCCTGCGGACGCTGCGCCTCTCCAAGGTGAAGACACCGATCCTGATCCTCTCCGGCATGGCCGGTATCGAGGACAAGGTGCGCGGCCTGGGCTTTGGCGCCGACGACTATATGACCAAGCCCTTCCACAAGGACGAGCTGGTGGCGCGCATCCATGCGATCGTGCGCCGCTCCAAGGGCCATGCCCAGTCGGTCATCACCACGGGCGACCTGGTGG
Source organism: Mesorhizobium sp. B3-1-7 (assembly GCF_006439385.1). Taxonomy (NCBI): domain Bacteria; kingdom Pseudomonadati; phylum Pseudomonadota; class Alphaproteobacteria; order Hyphomicrobiales; family Phyllobacteriaceae; genus Mesorhizobium; species Mesorhizobium sp. B3-1-7. Next base: position 254,892 of record NZ_VFTL01000002.1, on the reverse strand, counting down.
TCAATCTCGACGCCAAGACGGTCGAGGTCGGCGGCCAGCGCGTGCACCTGACCGGCAAGGAATACCAGATGCTGGAGCTGCTCTCGCTGCGCAAGGGCACCACGCTCACCAAGGAAATGTTCCTCAACCATCTCTATGGCGGCATGGACGAACCGGAGCTGAAGATCATCGACGTCTTCATCTGCAAGCTGCGCAAGAAACTCGACGCGGCGTCCGGCGGCCAGAACTACATTGAGACGGTGTGGGGCCGCGGCTATGTGCTGCGCGAACCGGAAGATATCCGCGTCAGCGCGTAAACGATCCAAGTGATTCGAACGAAAACCCGGCTCAGGCCGGGTTTTTTGTTTGAAAACGGTCTCGGCGAATCAGGCAGCTATCTTCAGGACGCGGAAGCTTTCGAGCAGTTGCGCACGGTTGAAGGGCTTCAGCAGATAGCCCTGGGCGCCGGCGCGCTTGGCGCGCATGATCGCAGCCACATCGACTTCGACCAGCGAGATCAGGATCTGCGGCCGGGCAGAGCTTTCGATGGCGCGGATACGGCGAATGAGGTCGACCGCCTGGATGTCGGCAAGACCACCGTCGATGACGATGACATCGGGCATCTCGCCGGCGCAAATCTCGGCAGCCTCGACCCCGGTCGAGGCCTCGACGACAATCATGTCCGAGCCGCCAAGAATGCGTTTTGCGACCTTCCTGATGACGCTCGAATCATCGACGAACAGGCAGCGCTTCATATCCGGGGTCCTCTTTGCCATCTGCCGAACCGGCAACTTCCGGCAACCGGAAAGCACCATAGGCCAATCTGGTAAAGAAGCCGAAAAGCCGTTAGGTAAAGTTTTTCCAAACGAGCGTCTCGCGCCGTTTTGACGCGCAGCACCGTTACATGCATTAAGGCCGGCATTGCTCGACCTGCACTGCCAGCACAAATATTAACAATAGAATATACTTCGGCTTTTCTTATGCAGCCGTCAACACGATCTCGTCGGCGGTCGCGTGGATCGAGATCGTCATATTGGCCTCGCGCGCCAGAAGCAGCGTATAGTAGGGCTGGACCGAATGGGCGTCGATCGGCTCCTCCGGCTTGTGGCCGGAATGCAGTTCGAGGAATTTCGGCGGCACGCGCAGCATCGGGCCACCGGCCGCCAGCGAAAAACGCGGCTCGGTTTCGAGACTTTCCAGCGTGACCACCAGCTTGCCGCCGCGCGGTATGGCCGCGTTGGCGACGAGAATGAGGTTAAGCAGCAGCTTGACCTTGTTCTTGGGCAAGAGCGCTCGGGGGCCGTTCCACACCAGTTCCGGCTTTTCGTTCTTCAGGAAAGCGATGGCCACGGCCTCGGCATCGCCGGTGTCGATCATCATGCCGGCGGAACCCGCGGCGCCGAAGGCGATGCGGGCAAACTGCAATCGCGCCGAGGCGTTCTTGGCGCTCTGGCGAATGAGCTTCATGGCGTCTTCGTCGGCGCCGCCTTCGTCGAGCAGCTCAAGGCCGTTGTTGATCGCGCCCACCGGTGAAATGATGTCGTGGCAGACACGGCTGCAAAGCAGCGCCGCGAGATCTGGCGCGGAAAGAGTGAAAAGCTCGGCCATCGGCGAAATCCCTGCTTAAGTCACTTGTTCATGGCTGAGCGACCGTTTTCGCGCCTGCCCACACGAATCACGCTCTTTTCCAAGACTTTCTGAATACACAGGGCCTGAGCGCGCATCAACAAATCCAAAATTGCCGACGGCGAAAATGGTGTGTTCGCGGGGGAAACCCGCCGCCGGAGCACAAGCGCAGCCTTCGAACCGCCATCTTCGTGTGGGAGCTTAATGGTTGAAAAAGGATTACGGCATAGTTTGCCCGTGATAGCCACTCCGAACGGCCGGCAAGAGCCGCAGGGGTGCGAGGCGTCGGCGAAAGTGCTCCCTGACGGAGATTGGAAGCATGTTTTCCCGATACTACGACCGGACGTTCGTCCGTGTCCTCGCCATGACCATCACGCTCCTGGGGGCTCTTGTCCTTTCGACCGCTGCGTCACGGGCCCAACAGTACACCGCTCAGGAGATCGTCGATTCCGGTCATAAATTCTTCGGCGAGACGTCCGGCGGCCTGGCCACCGTCGTCGAGAAGATCTTTGCCTCCTACGGCCTGCCCAACGGCTACCTGCTGGGCGAGGAAGGATCCGGCGCCCTGATCGGCGGCCTGACCTATGGCGAGGGGACGCTCTACACCAAGAACGCCGGCGACCATAAGGTTTTCTGGCAAGGTCCGTCGCTCGGCTGGGATTTCGGCGGCGAGGGATCGCGGGTGATGATGCTGGTCTACAACCTCGACGACATCAGCAGCCTCTATAACCGCTTCGGCGGCGTTGCCGGCTCCGCCTATGTCATTGCGGGCGTCGGTTTCAACGTATTGCAGAGCAACCGGGTGCTGATTGTGCCGATCCGTACCGGCGTAGGTGCCCGTCTCGGGGTCAATCTCGGTTATCTGAAGCTCACCGAAAGGCCGACCTGGAACCCGTTCTGATCGGATTGCGCTCGCTACAATCGCTCGGACAGTGCTGATCGCGCTGCGGCAAACTCTTGCCGCGGCGTTGAATTTCCGCCATGCCAAGGCGGCACAATCCAGCGATTGCCGCTCCGTAAAGTGGATAGCACGCCTTGGTCCAGTCGGTTCTGTTCTTCGTACTCGGTTTCCTTTGCGCCGTTTTTCTGGTGTCGCTGGTCGCGCCGGCGGTCTGGCGGCGGGCCGTCGTCCTGACGCGCAGGCGCCTCGAGGCTTCGCTGCCGCTGACGCCAGCCGAAATCCAGGCGGACAAGGACCGGGTCCGGGCGGAATATGCCATGACGACGCGCCGGCTGGAGATAACCGTCAAGAACCTTCAGGAGAAGGCGGCCGAACAACTGGTGGAGATCGGTCGCGGGCGCGAGGCCTTGAAGGGACTGACGGTCGAAAGGAAAGACAAGAACCAGGCGCTCTCCGATCTGCAGGCAAAGAATGCGGAGCTCAGGCAGCGCGAGGAGGATCTGCACCGGCTGTCGGAAAAGCACGTACAGACGGAGCGGGCGCTGGAAAAACGCGCGCTGGAGTTGCAGAAGCTCGAGCAGATGTATGACGACGCCAGCTTCTCGTCCTCGAACCGCCAGATCGAACTGGTTGCCCGCGAATCGGAGCTGGAAAAGCTCGCCAGCGACATTGCGTTGCTCAAGGGCCAGCGCAAGGAGGCGGACCGGCGCAATCAGGAGATCGCGTTGGAAAGCAAGGCCGCGCGCGAAGCGTTGAAGGCGGAGAAGAAGAAAACGGCCGAGCTCGACAAGAAGGTCGAGCGGCTGCTTGCCACGCTTGCCGATCGCGAGGAAAAGCTCGACCGGCGCGAGAAGGACCTCGCTCGAATGCGCGAACGTTCGAAGGAGAGCGCCGCGAACGGCGTCGCGCAGCTGGCTGCCGGCACGGATACGAAAGGCGACAATGTCGACAAGGCGATCGCCAGGCTCGAGGGCGACCGGGAACGGCTGGAGGCAAGGCTGACGGCGCTGGCGCGCGAGAACAAGCGGCTGAAAACCGATCTTGCAGCCTCCGGGACGGCAATGCCCGAAGCGGCGGGCGACGCGCGCTCCGGCGCCGGCCTTCGCGAACAAATGAACGAGCTGGCCGCCGAGGTGGTCAATCTGACGATGAAGCTGGACGGGCCGGACTCGCCTATCGCCAAGGCCCTGGCGGGTGAGGGGCAGCAAAATGGGCGCGGCGTCAGCCTGGCCGACCGGGTGAGGGCTTTGCAGAAGGCCGGCTCGGCCAACTGAACGACACGACCGCCGTTATTCAGCCTATGCGTCGCCGGCTTTCGAAAAGCGATGCAGGGCTATTGCCGACGCGGTGGCGACGTTCAGGCTGTCGAAACCTTCCGCCATTGCGATCCTCACCGTTTGCAGCCGGGCAAGCAGATGCCGGGGCAGGCCTTCGCCTTCGGTGCCGAGATAGAGCGCCAGGCGCGCCGAGCGCTCCGCGGCGCGGATGTCGATATTTCCGCGTGGCGAGAGCGCGAACTGGCTGAAGCCGAGCCGATCGAGCGTCGCGGTGAAGGTTCCGGTATCGCCGAAGGTGGCGAAGGGAACCTTCAGCGCCGCGCCGACCGAAACACGGATTGCCTTGCGGTACAGTGGATCGCAGCACGTCCGGTCGAGCAGTACCGCGCCCGCGCCGAAGGCGGCCGCATTGCGGAAGATCGCCCCCATATTGTCGTGATTGGATATGCCGACCAGGACGACGGCCAATGCGCGACCGGGCAAGGTCTCCACCAGAGTCTCGGCGGGCGCCGGATCGCCACGCATGCCGATTGCCAGGATGCCGCGATGCATGTGGAAACCGGCGATCCGGTCCATGACCTCACCCGCGGCGACATAGACCGGAAACTCGGGAGGCGCCTTGCGCAAGATCTCCTGCACGCCCGCCAGCCTGTTTTCGAGGATCAGGGCCGATTCGGCGGCGAAGCGCCCAGTCGACAACAGGAGGTCCAGCACCACCTTGCCTTCGGCGACGAAGCGGCCATGCCGGCCGGCGAGATCGCGCTCGCGGATATCGAGATAGGCAGCGACGCGCGGGTCCTGAGGATCGTCGATGGGGATGAGGTTCATGCAAATCTCGCCGGCAAAAAATGCCAGCGAGGTAAGAGGCTTTGGATGGCGCGGGTCAAGCCCCGGCGCGGCGCAGCCGATAGGCCATCTGGGAGAGGTCGCCGTCGCCGAAAATGCCTTCCAGCATGCGCAGCAATTCGCGCACCGCCTCGGATTTGCAGGAATAGTAAATCATCTGGCGGTCGCGCCGGGTTTCGACAAGATCGAGCGCCCTCAGCTTGGCGAGATGCTGCGACAGCGCGGATTGGCTGAGTTGCACCTTCTCGGCGATGGCGCCGACCGACATTTCATCGTCGATCAGATGGGCCACGATCAGCAAGCGCTTTTCGTTGCCCATGAGGGTGAGAAAGGCGGCCGCCGATTCCGCATTGGCGATTAGCTTATTTGAGATCATAGATCCCCCAAGGGTCTTGGCTCATCCAGGCGCCAGGGGGCAATGGTGCCTGATTCCGCGATGTTCAGATGTCGATGGGCGCTGCTGAATCAGCGTCACTACAAGGGTAGATCATTTCGTCCAAATCTCAAGCGTTGCTTTCGCCGCAGTGCGATCAACTATCGCTCTTGCTCCGCGGCGCGTCCCGCCTTTGCCATCTCGACAAACGCCGAACGCAATTCGCGCGCGCTTTGCAGAGACCGGGGAAAGAAAATCCTGCAGGTCGCATCGGCGGCGGCGAGATCCATGCCATCGGGATCGAAACCGGTGGCGATCCAGCCGTCGCCTTCGGCGCGACCGAAATGACGGGCATAAAGGGCAAGCGCGTCGCGATGGTCGGCATTCATGTGATCGAGTGCCGCCTGTTCGCTGCCGGCGAACTCCTCGACAAGGGCGGCGCCGTTGATGAAATCGTCGCGGTCGAGAAGAAAGGCCTTGCCGAAGCCGCCGTTCAGGCCGGCGCGTTCGGGCTCGAGCCGGAAGAACGAGAAGTCGCCGAGCCCGGCATAGAGCCTCGCCTTCGGATTGCGGTTGAGGTAGCGCCGTTCGGCGCGGATCTGATCGGCCGATCCCCGCTCCAGCCGCAAGGCGCGGCACGCCAGGCTGATGCGCGGATGCGCCAGCGGGTCGCCCTTGCCGGGCTCGCCAAGCAGCAGCGAACAGCGCGGATCGGCGAGCAACGCACCGGTGTGCGTGGACAGCATCGAGATCAGGATCAGCGGCGCGCCGTCGACGTCGGTGGCGACGCCAACCCGGCTTGCCAGCGGCGCGCCGGTGCCAGGCTCGATCGCCGCGAGCGCGCCGAAACGCGCCGCGCGGATCAGGGTTTTCGCCAGCCTGATCGCCTCTGCGTCGGTCTCGCGGATGACGTCCTTCTTCGGTTCGGTCACAAGCGCACCCGAGATAAGCTGATTTTCGTTCTCCGGTTTATCGACCGAATACACCCGCCTTTGCAAGCGCTCCGATCTCCTCTTCGCTCAAGCCGAAACGGGTCAATATGCCCGAGGGCTCGCGATCGGCGACGGCCGGAGCTGCGGCAAGCGCTTGTGCGCCTTGCGAGAAACGCGGCGCCGGCGCCGGGCGATCGAGTTCGCCGGACTTCACGAAGCCTTGCCTGGCGCGATTGTGCGGATGGTTCCTGGCTTCGACCAGGGACAGGACGGGCGCCACGCAGGCGTCCGTCGCGGCGAAAAGCTCGGCCCATTCGTCGCGCGTCTTTGCCTTGATCCGGCCGGCAATGGCGGCGCGCATCGCGGGCCATGACGACTTGTCGTACTGGCTGCCGACAAAATGCCCGTCGAGCGGCAGCAGCCTGGCGAATTCGTCGAAGAAGCGCGGTTCGAGACAGCCGACGGCAACGTGCCTTGCGTCCGCCGTCTCATAGGTATCGTAGAAAGGCGCCCCGGAATCGAGCAGGTTCTCGCCGCGCCTGTCGCTCCACAGACCCGCCGCCATATAGGCGTGAATGGGTGCGGCGAGCATCGAGGCTCCCTCGATTATCGAGGCATCGACCACCTGGCCCTTTCCGCTGCGTGAGCGCTGGAAGAGAGCGGCGAGCACGCCCGCGATCAGCATCATGGCGCCGCCGCCTTGATCCGCGACGAGGTTGAGCGGCGGCACCGGCGGCGCGTCCTGCCTGCCGACCGCGTGCAGGAGGCCCGCATAGGCGAGATAGGTGATGTCGTGCCCGGCTCGCCCGGACAGCGGCCCGTCCTGGCCGAAGCCGGTCAGGCGACCATAGATCAGCGCCGGATTGCGCTGGAGAACGACATCCGGTCCCAGCCCGAGCCGCTCCATCACGCCGGGGCGGAAGCCTTCGACGAGCAAGTCGGCCTGTGCCGCAAGGCGCAGCACCAGTTCCGCGCCCGCCGGGCGTTTGAGGTCGAGCTTGAGGATGGAACGGCCGTGGCGGTCGAGATCGTATTCTTGCGGTAGGCTCAGGAGCGGCTGGCCAGCGTCGGCACGTTCGATGCGCAGTACCTCGGCGCCCATCTCGGACAGCATCAGGGCGGCAAGCGGCACCGGACCGAGCCCGGCCATCTCGATCACTTTGAGGCCAGCGAGCGGGCCGGTCTTTCCGGCGGCAGCACCGGCGCGTGTCGGCGAGCCATTCATCCTCGCTTATTTCGGCGCCATGCGGATGGCGCCGTCGAGGCGGATGGTCTCGCCGTTCAGCATCTGGTTCTCGACGATGTGGAGGGCAAGTGCTGCATATTCCGACGGCTCGCCGAGCCGCGGCGGGAAGGGCACGGAAGCGCCGAGCGAATCCTGCACTTCCTGCGGCATGCCTGCCATCATCGGCGTCTTGAAGATACCGGGCGCGATGGTGCAGACGCGAATGCCGGAGCGGGCGAGATCGCGCGCCACAGGCAGCGTCATGCCGACGACGCCGCCCTTGGAAGCCGCGTAGGCGGCCTGGCCGATCTGGCCGTCATAGGCGGCGACGGAGGCGGTGTTGACGATGACGCCGCGCTCGCCGCCGGCGAGCGGATCGAGTTTCGCCGCCCGGTCGGCGACGAGGCGGATCATGTTGAAGGTGCCGATCAGGTTGATCTCGATCACCTTGCGGTACTGGTCGAGCGGATGCGGTCCGTCCTTGCCGATCGTCTTCACGCCGATGGCGATGCCGGCGCAATTGACCAGGATGCGCGGCGGCCCAAGCCTTTCAGCCACTTCGGCGATCGCGGCGGCAGCGCCGTCGCCGCCGCCGACATCGCATTGGACGGCAATGCCGCCGATGTCGGCCGCGACTTTCGCCGCGCGCTCGATGCCCACGTCGAGGATGGCGACACGGGCGCCCTTGGCCGCCAACGCGCGCGCCGTCGCCTCGCCAAGGCCCGATCCGCCGCCGGTGACGATCGCGATCTGGCCGTTCGGGTTCATGCAAGCCTCCCAGGATTTCGAATTATGCTACGAGGCGCGCAAGGGAGGCGCAACCGCCATAGCCGGATCGATCGACGACTGCGCCGTGGCAGCCGACCGCGCCAAGGCCGGCGCAAGTTCGGCAACCCTCGCCGTATTGGCGTGACAGACATCGCCGGCAAAGCGAGCGACGGCCCCGGGCTTGATTTCGTGATGCAGCAGGCGGTCGAGATCGACCGGGCGCGGCATGGTGATCTGCCCGCGCGGAAAGCGCTTGAAGCCCAGCGGCCCATAATATGGCTCGTCGCCGACCAGGATCACGGCCGGCGCGCCGGCTTTCCTGGCCGCCTCCAGCGCGATCGCCACCAGCTTGCGGCCGATGCCGAGATTCTTGTAGGCGGGGCGCACCGCAAGCGGGCCGAGCATCATGGCGCGACCGGCGCCAGCGGCCACGCGCGTCATGCGCACGGAAGCGATGACCGTGCCGTCCTTGACGGCGACGAAGGACATCGAGCGGTCATGTCCGCCGGCCTCGCGGATCTTGTAGGCGGCAAGCACGAAACGACCCGGGCCGAAGGCCTCGTCGTTGATGGCTTCGATTTCAGGGTCATGCGCCGGGGTTTCCGGCAGGTATTTCACGTCGGCAAGGCTCATGGTCTTTGCGTTCCGGTATACGAGGAAGGTTTGCTGCAAGCGGCAGCGTTCGCCAGTCAGCGCTACTTAAGCGCGGGCGCCCTTTCGTCGTCGGTCGAACCGGATCGAGGCAAAGTCGAACATGGGCGCCTCCGCTAGCACCAATTCTGCGCCGCTGCAATCGGTGCTTTCCGGCTTTCTTTGCCTCGCGCGCCGAACTTGTCCGTCTCCGACCGGTTTCGTCATTTGACGAACTGTTCAGCGCCTGAGGGCTTCGCCGGCCCGGTCATCAACCTAGATAATCTCCAACCGCAAGGGAGATTTTCGCATGGGATTGCTGATCGAAGGCAAATGGCAGGATCGCGCGCCGAACACCGACAGCGGTGGGCGGTTCGTGCGGACGGAGTCGCAATGGCGCGACTGGATTACGCGCGATGGCAGGCCGGCCGAAGGGCGCGCACGCGGCTTCAAGGCGGAACCCGGCCGCTATCACCTCTATGTCTCGCTCGCCTGCCCATGGGCGCATCGCACACTGATCTTCCGTGCCCTGAAGAAGCTCGAGGACATCATTTCGGTCTCCGTGGTGCATCATTTCATGGGCGAGAACGGCTGGACCTTCAAAGCCGAGGACGGCGCCACCGGCGACACGCTCTACGGTCTCGATTTCCTGCACCAGATCTATGCCAAGGCCGATCCGGCCTATTCAGGCCGTGTGACGGTGCCGGTGCTGTGGGACAAAAGGCAGCAGACCATCGTGAACAACGAGTCCTCCGAGATCATCCGCATGCTCAATTCCGCCTTCGACGAATGGGGCGATGCCGGTCTCGACTTCTATCCGGCGGCGCTGCGGGCGGAGATCGACAAGATCAACGCGCTGGTCTATCCGGCGATCAACAACGGCGTCTATCGCGCCGGCTTCGCCACCGCGCAGAAAGCCTATGAGGAAGCGTTCGGCGAATTGTTCTCGGCGCTCGATACGATCGAGGAGCGGCTTTCGAACCAGCGCTATCTGGCCGGCGAACGCATCACCGAGGCCGATTGGCGGCTGTTCACGACGCTGGTTCGTTTCGATCCGGTCTATGTCGGCCACTTCAAATGCAACCTGCGCCGCATCGCCGACTATCCGAACCTGTCGAACTATCTGCGCGATCTCTATCAGGTGCCCGGCGTCGCGGGCACGGTCGACCTGCATCACATCAAGGCGCATTATTACGGCAGCCACGGGTCGATCAATCCGACGGGAATCGTTCCGGCAGGGCCTGAGCTTGATTATGCCGCGCCGCATGACCGTAACAGGTTCAGGAAGGCGGCTTGAAATCCATCGACCGCGAGCAGGTTATTGAAAGGGCTCCGCATCGAGTTGAGCCCGTCTGCCGCGGTTGGCCTTCAAAAACCTTTTGCCGAACCGTTTGTTGAAGCCGATGGCGTTGATGCAAAAACCAAACAGCGCAAGTATTGCCAGAACCATTACCCAGGCTCCGGCGGAGACGTGTTCCAAGCTCGCCGGCGCGATGCCTACCGCCATTGAAAACAGCAGGCAAACCATTGAAAACAGCAGCGATGCGACTGTCGAAAATATGACTATTTTCCAGTACTCGTTTCGCTCAAAAAGCCTTCCGTGTCGCTTTATGAATGCCCAGTAAGAGAAAGAGGTGGATGCGAATACTATGGCTAGATTAACGGGTGTTGCCGTGGCTGACTCCATGGATGGAACCATATACACAAAGGCGATCCACGCGAGATACAGTACGATTGTAATAGTAATGTAAATTCCAACGTAGCGCCAAATATTCACCGTTTCCATGTTGTCTATGAGCATCATATTTCCCCACGTTTCAGAAATGATAGAGTCTTGAATTTCAAACGCAAGAAAAATCGCCGCGATCAAGTCACCAGTAGTGGGATGGTAATTCGGCTCCAAGAGTTTCAGCGATCCGTCGAAGTGTCGCCGGCGTCGTGTGCTCTGGCAAACGATCGAGCGGAAAGAAAGCCGCCTCGGCGATCTCATGGTCGGGCAGTTTCGGCGCCGTCTGGCGGAAAGCTTCGATCAGATAAAGGCCGACATGATCGCGCTTGCTGGGGCGGCGGTTGAAATGCATCGATTTCAGCACCGGCGGCGCGGTCAGAGCGATATTGCCTTCCTCGGCCAGTTCGCGCGCCAGCGCTTCCTCGAGGGTTTCGCCGACCTCGACGCCGCCGCCCGGCAATTGCCAACCGGGAACATAGGTGTGGCGGATCAGGAAGACGGAGTTGGAGGCGCGGTCATAGACCAGCCCGCGCACGCCAAGCGTCATCGGGCGGCGCAACAGGAAGTAAAAATGGAACAGCCTTGCCCGCAACCCCGGCCAGCCGGTCTGGCGGAATGCCTCTTCCGAATCGGTTCGGCGATTCATCCAACGATCCCCAAGCAGATGTTCGTGGGTTGCCCCACGAACATCTGCTTGGCTTTCCTTGTTTTTCGCAGGTTCTGACCGCAAAACCGTGGGACACTTTTGCGGAACCTGCTTGGGCGAACAGCAAACGGTGAGTGGAAAGCCTCGCCAGCGTCGCTTAAGAAGGGGCCATGTTCAGGCTCGCGCATATTTCCGATGCTCATCTGGGACCGCTGCCCGATGTAACCTATCGCGACCTCGCGTCCAAGCGCGTGCTGGGGTATGTCAACTGGCAGCGCAATCGCCGCCGCCATATGCATGACGCGGTGATCGACACCATCGTCGCCGACATCAAGGCCGGCGCGCCCGATCACCTCGCCGTCACCGGCGATCTCGTCAACCTGACGCTCGACGGCGAGATCGAGATGGCCAAGCACTGGCTGGAGACGCTCGGATCGCCGCATGACGTCTCCGTGGTCCCCGGCAATCACGACGCCTATGTGCCAGGCGCCTTCGACAAGGTTTGCCGGGCGTGGGCTCCCTGGATGACGGGCGACGGCGTCAACAGTCCGGTCGACCGCAATTCCTTTCCGTATCTGCGCGTGCGCGCCAATGTCGCGCTGATCGGCGTCACCACGGCGCGCGCCACCGCGCCCTTCATGGCCAACGGCTTCTTCATGGAGGGGCAGGCCGAGCGGCTCGGCAAGATCCTCGACGATGCGGCGAAACAAGGGCTTTTCCGCGCCATCATGATCCACCACCCGCCGGTGCGCGGCGCCGTACCGCAGCATAAGCGGCTGTTCGGCATCGCTCGCTTTCACAAGGTCATTCGCCGGCATGGCGCGGAACTCGTCCTGCACGGCCATTCGCATCTGCCGTCGCTGTTCACCATCGGCGCACGTGGCGCCAAGGTGCCCGTGGTCGGGGTTGCCGCCGCAGGCCAGGCACCGGGCGGCAAGCATCCGGCCGCTCAGTACAATCTGTTCGAAATCGACGGCGAAAAAGGCGACTGGCGTCTCCGCCTGATCCGGCGCGGCCTGACGGGGCCGGCGCTGCCGCCTTCGGATCTGCAAACGATGGATCTCGACGTGCCGGTCGTGAAGGACCGTGAACTCGTCAGAAGCTGATCTTCATGTGCACGATGCGATCCCAGAACAACGCCAGCGAAACCGCCAGGCCGACAAGGGCGCCGGCGGCGATCAGGCCGAGGCCGGCGAAGAAGGTCGTCCAGCCATTGCCGCGCCGGGTGGTGGATCGGATCGGCGGCTCCGCTTCCTTGACCATGGGGCGATGCAGGCCCGGAACGGCGCTCTCCATGCTCCCTTCCATCATGCGCTGCCGCTCGACGACACGTTCCGCCACGTAGCGCGTCACCGCATCGGCGGCGGCTTTCAGCTCGGTCGATTCGGCCAGCACCACGCGGCCAACGCGCGTATCCTTGAGGAATCGATAGGTGCGGCGGTCGCGTCCCATGGCGACGTGGCTCACCGCGTCGATCCATAGCCGCGGCTGCAGGCCGGACGAGACGGCGAAGTCGAAGCTGTCCATGTCGGCCGGAACATCGGCAAAGACCGGGGCGAGCTCGGTTGCCAGAAGATCGAGGCGCATGCGGTGCGCGTCGCGCATCTCCACAATCACATCGTCGCGGTCGGCAAAGGCGTTCTTGATGTCGCGTACCGCATCGGCGAGCTTCCGCGACGGCTCGATCGGGGTGATTTTGTCGCCTGCATCCTTCATGGCGGCTGCCTCGTTGTTGGTTAACAGCGAGTTAACACAATCGCGGGCAAAATGCACTGCCGACGACGAGCCGTGCGACTGCTGCGGTCCGGCGGAAGCGGGTTACGGATATTTTTCGAGGTCGGTCCGGAAGAGCCAATCCCGCAGGACAATCAGCGATCAGCTCGCCGCCGCGCCCAGAGGCGGACGCAACCGTCTGCCGTGCCGGCGCGTGTTGCGACGCACGATTTCGACAATCAGGTCCGGAGCTTCCTCGACCAGCATATGACCCGCGTCAAGAACATGGTGCAGGTGGAAATGCGACGGCAGCGCCTCGGCCTGCTCGACCGGCAGCAGCGGATCCTCCGCTCCCCAGACAACCATCACCGGCATGTCAAGCGCATCCAGCTGTGCGCGGGGGATCACTCCTTGCCGGTCATCCCTTGTCATCGCGGCCGCCATATCGATCAGGGTCTGCAACTGGCCCGGCCGGGTGCGCATCCGGCACAACGCATCCACCACGTGGTCGGGCGGCGCACTGCGCGGACCCGACATGGCCGCAAGGCTGGCGCGGACCTGCTTCCTGCTGGCCGCAGCGGCATAGCGGCGCAGCAAGGCTGCGTTGACCTGCGGGCCGAAGCCGCCGGGCGCCAACAGAGTGAGCGAAGCAACCCTGCCGGGGTCGGCAAGCGCCATCAGTGTCGCGATCGCGCCGCCCATGGAGTGACCGACGAGGTTGACCTTGCCCAACTGGCGCGCGGCAAGATCGGCCAGGATGGCCCGCGCGGCCGGCTTGGCGCCGCCCATGCCTTCGCATTCGAGTGATTGTCCATGGCCCGGCAGATCATAGGCCAGCACTCTCGCCTCCGCCGCCAGCGAGGTCGCGACGTCACGCCAGATCTCACTACAGGCTCCGAAGCCGTGCAGAAGGACGATCGTCTTCGGACCAGCGCCGCCCACGGCGGCATAAGGGAATGGAAGCATGAAAATGGAGCGGTGAAGAAGACAGGCAGCAATTTCAAATTGTGGCTGAATTGCTCCCGATCCAGACCAATGGCCAGTAAAATTTTCGCGACCGCGGCGCCCGTCAGGCGTTCGACGCGAAAGCATGTCCTAATACTTGCTGGACCACAGCATCATACTTCCGCTCCGGCGATCGTGTGGCCCAAACACAGGCGCGGAGTGGATTAGCTCGGGTTGCCGATCCCGGCGGCCCGCAGGGACTGCACCAGCCGGTCAGTGAGATCGGCGGGGTATTTGCGGTCGACGAATGTCGCGCGCGGGTCGGCGGCGAATTTCGGGAATTCGGCGGTGAGCTTGTTGGCAAGCTCGCCCGCCAGCTTGTCGCGGCCTGAAATCCTGGCGCCGATCAGGCGCGCGGCCAGGTAGTGCGGCTTGGATGCGGTCGTGCGTAAAGACTCGCTGGTGACCGCCGCCTTTCTCATATCGCCCTGCATGAAGGCTCCGATGAACAGGCCATAGTCCCACCAGGTCGGATGGCCGCTGAAGGCCTCAACCGCGTGGCCCAGGATTGGCGTTCCCTCATCATATTTGCCGGCGAAGATCAGACCGTAACCATAGCCGGCGGCCATGCCGAGATCGTACGGGTTGAGTTCGTAGGCCTTTCGCATCCACCGGATCGCTTCGTCGGTGTTGCCGAGACGCGAGTTGAGGTAGCCGAAGGCGAGATGCGCATGCGGGCTCATCGGCCCCATCTGAACGGCGCGGTGGGCAAGCGACATGGCCTTTTCCAGCGAAGCGCCGGCGGGATACGCGTAGTGGTTGGTGACAGCTTCCGTATGAAGCGAGGCCAGTTCCGCGTAGACAAGCGACGATTTGGTGCCTTCGCTGACCAGCTTCTCCAGGCAGCGATACGCAGCCTCGTGGGTCGCGGCGCTCATGTCGAGATAATAGCGGTCGTCGAGCACCAGGCATCCGATCTGGCTGGTCCGGATGTCGCTCTGGTCAATGTAGCTGTAGATCGCGCCCGACGCGGGAACGGTCGAGGTGAGAAGGCTGGCGATGTTGCTTTCAACCGCACCGGAGGCGCTCTCGGCCGATGTCAGGTTGCGCGACAGGAGAACCCGGCCGGTCGCGACGCTCTGCAATTCCACCGTGACGTCGCCGGCAGCAGGCCCGGGGACAATTTCGAAAACGAAACTGATTGGATCGGCGGACTGATCGCGCGTCGAATCCGGGTCACGCCCGATGAAATCGATGGTGTCGAAACCGGCAAGCCCGGCGCGCAGCGATGACGCGACGCGAGCTGCTTCCGCTCCATCCGCCTTCATCGCAATGTAGATCAGCGGCAGCGAGTCGAATGCCGGCTGGGCGGCGGTGCCAGCCAGGCGCGCCGTTTCGACTGTCGCGGTCGTGTCGCCGCCGTTGAGGAAGGCACTGCTTTGACGCGCGATGAGCACGCCGAGCATGACAATGACCAGGACCATGGCAGCCCAGAAGAACCGCAGCTGCCGCGTGAGCGACTGGGCAGGTGCCGCGGGCGCCATGGGCGCTACAGGCTCGCCGAGCGTCGGGCCATGGAGATATTCGGCCGCGGCCGGAGCAGCGTTGGCAGATGCGCCTGATCGTGCGATGGCGCCGGAGGCGGACCTGGCGTCGCCAGGCAGACGGATTGCATTCAGCTCATAGGACGGGATATAGCCGCCACGCGGAATCGCGATGCGCACGGGCTCGGCGACACCTTCATTGGCGAAGTACTGCTCCAGGAGCTCGCGCAGGCGGCCGGCCTGGACCCTGACCACCGCATCGGTGGAGGCATCGAAATCGCCGTCCTTGCCGAAGACGTCCATGGCGATGGAAACGCCTTTCAGCCTGTCCGCCTCGCCGGCCTGCTCGCGTTCGACCAGATAACGTAATAGCCTGCGGGCACGCTCGGATCGTCCGAACGTTTCGCTGGCTAGCAGTCGCTCCAATGTCTCGCGCACTGCGGGGGCGGCAGGCGGGGCATGCTCCAAGTGTCGAACCTTTCGAAGTCGGCACAGGTTAGGGCGCGATAATATAGCGCTCGCGCCGGCGCACAAGGATGCTTCTATTATGCTTTCGCGTAAGCCACCGGAAATTCCCCCGCAGGTTAACGAATGGCAGCTTTCGCGTCTGTGTCTGAAGCGTGGCGCAATTGGAATGCGCCACGCTTGGACAGATCTACCCGGTCAAGCCTGCCGCCGAGCCTGATCGTTTCGCATCATCTGCTCGAGCCGCCGATGATCCGGTTGGCGGCCGAAACAACGGCCTCCAGCGACGCGGCCACGATGTTGGTGTTGATGCCGGCGCCGAACAGTTTGCCGCCCGGATATTCCATCTCGACATAGGAGATGGCCGAGGCGTTGGAGCCGCGCTGCAAGGAATGCTCGGAATAGTCGAGCACCGACATGTCGACGCCGACATGGCGCGAGAGCGCATCGACAAAGCCGTCGATCGGGCCCGTGCCCGAGCCGGTGATGGCGATTTCCTTGCCGTTGTCGAGGATATCGGCTTCGACCATGCGCCGGCCCTTCACCTCGGTGTCGGGATAGGTGCGATGGTCGAGGAACTTCAGCCGCGCGCCGGGCTGGTCGACATAGGTATCGAGGAAGCGTTCGTGGATGCGCTTGGCCGGCACTTCCTTACCTTCCGCATCGGTGATCGCCTGGATCGCCTGGCTGAACTCGATTTGCAGATTGCGCGGCAAATTGAGGCCGTAATCCGCCTGCAGCACATAGGCGATGCCGCCCTTGCCCGACTGCGAGTTGATGCGGATGATCGCCTCGTAAGTACGGCCGACATCGGCCGGATCGATCGGCAGATAGGGCACTTCCCAGATCGGCGTGTTGGCCTTCTTCAGCGCCTTCATGCCCTTGTTGATGGCATCCTGGTGCGAGCCGGAGAAAGCCGTGTAGACCAGTTCGCCGACATAAGGGTGGCGCTCCGGGATCTTCAGCTGGTTCGAATACTCGTAGACATCCTTCATCCGGTTGATGTCGGAGCAGTCGAGCTCCGGGTCGACGCCCTGGGTGAACATGTTGAGCGCCAGCGTTACGATGTCGACATTGCCGGTGCGCTCGCCATTGCCGAACAGCGTGCCTTCGACGCGGTCGGCGCCAGCCATCAGGCCGAGCTCGGTGGTGGCGATGCCGGTGCCGCGGTCATTATGCGGGTGCAGCGAGACGATCAGGTTCTCGCGGTTGTCGAGATTGCGGCACATCCACTCGATGCGGTCGGCATAGACGTTGGGCGTCGACATCTCGACCGTCGAGGGCAGGTTGATGATGAGCTTGTTGTCGGCCGTCGGCTTCACGATCTCGGTGACGGCGTTGCAGATTTCCAGCGCGACCTCGAGCTCGGTGCCGGTGAAGCTTTCGGGCGAATATTCGAAGCGGTAGCCGCCGCCGGCCTTGGCCGCCATGTCGGTGATCATCTTGGCGGCGTCGGTGGCGATGCGCTTGATGCCGGCGACGTCCTTCTCGAAGACGACGCGGCGCTGCAGCTCGCTGGTCGAATTGTAGAAATGCACGATCGGGCGGTGCGCGCCTTTGAGCGCCTCGAAGGTCCGCGTGATCAGCTCGGGCCGGCACTGCACCAGCACTTGGAGCGATACATCGCGCGGCACGCCGCCTTCCTCGATGCACCAGCGGGCGAAGTCGAAGTCGGTCTGCGAGGCCGAGGGGAAACCGATCTCGATTTCCTTGAAGCCCATGTCGAGCAGCATGGCGAACATGCGCGCCTTGCGTTCGTGGCCCATCGGATCGATCAGCGCCTGGTTGCCGTCGCGCAGGTCGACCGAGCACCAGATCGGCGCCTTGTCGATCACCTTGTTCGGCCAGGTGCGGTCGGTCAGGCCGACCGTGGGGTAAGATTGGTATTTGCGTGCTGCATCCGGCATGTGGCCGGCCGCGCGCTTCCCGGCTTCAGCCTCGCCAGCGCGGATTTCTTCTCGTGCGTTCATCGTCTCTTCTCCGGGCGCCTCGCGTTCGCCTTGGGCGGATTGATGGCGAGCGTCGCCTCTACCAGAATTTCGTTCGCTTGATCATGATTTTGCCAAGGAGCATGCGCCTGAGGCGGCGGGTACCGACCGCCGGGCGCTCCTTCAGCGAACCCGGCGATCGCCGATAAGGCCGAGAAGAAGCAGGGTCGAAGCGAGCGCGCGTGCGGTCTCGCCGGCAAAGCCGGTGCGAGAGGAAGCGACGGAGCGGGCGCGCATGGTCATGGCGGCTCTCTTACAGGAGCGGCCCGGCGGAGGCAAGCGGGACGCATGGCCGAGTGCGCCTTGACTGATAACGCCGCCGCTGCGGGTGCTCTTCCCCGCGCCTCGCAAATGGGCCAGACTTGGCTTCGAAGACTTCGCTACCGAGCGAAGCTTCGGGGAGGGGTCGCCCATGAATTTCGTGTTCTTCTCGCCGCATTTCCCGGCCAACGGCGCCGAGTTCTGCGACCGGCTGAAAAAAGCCGGCGCCACCGTGCTCGGCATCGGCGATGCGCCTTACGAGACCTTGAACGGCAAGCTGAAGACGGCGCTTTCGGAATATTACCGCATCGCCGACATGGAAAGTTACGATGCCGTGTTCCGGGCGATGGGGCATTTCATCCACAAATGGGGCCGCATCGACCGCTTCGAGTCGCTCAACGAGCATTGGCTCGAACTCGAAGCCAACATCCGAACCGACTTCAACATCTTCGGCACCAAGGTCGATTTCGTGAAGAATTTGAAGCGGAAGAGCCGCATGCGCGCCTTCTTCCGCAAGAGCGGCGTCGAGACCATTCCGCAGCGCAAATGCTCCGACCGAGCCGGCGCCATGACCTTCATCCGCCGTGTCGGCTACCCGGTGGTGGTCAAGCCGGATTCGGGCTCCGGCGCTTCCAACACCTTCAAGATCTCCAACGCCAAGGAGCTCGACCAGTTCTTCAGGGACAAGCCGGAGGGCGTCACTTTCGTCATGGAGCAGTTCATCGAAGGGTTGGTGGTGACCTTCGACGGGCTGGTCAACCGCGACGGCGAGGTGGTGCTGGCGGCCAGTCACCGCTACGACCAGAGCATCATGGATGCGGTCAACAAGGACCGCCACATGAGCTACACCTGCTTCCCCGAAATCACCCCGGCGGTCGAGGAGGCGGGGCGCAAGATCCTGAAAGCGTTCGACGTGCGCGAGCGCTTCTTCCATATCGAGCTGTTCGAAACCAGGGACAAGCGCATCATCGCGCTCGAGGTCAACATGCGCCCGCCCGGCGCCTGGATGACGGACGCCATCAACTACACGTTCGACATCGACGTCTATGCCGCCTGGGCCGACATGGTGGTCAAGGATGCCGCCGGCGGCCCTTACAAGGGCAAGTATTTCACCGCCTATGCCAGCCGCAAACGCCATATCGACTATTTGCACAGCCATGCGGACGTGCTAGCCGCCCACGGCGACAAGATCGTCCACCACCAGGCCATCGAAGAGGTCTTCAGCCGCGCCATGGGCAACTACGCCTATCAGATGCGTTCGAAGGATCCGAAGGCGCTGCGCCAGGCGGTCGACTATATCCACGCGGAAAAGGCCTGAGCCGATGGACGTCTCCTATCACAAGGGCCATGCCCGCAATCTCGGCCGCGACATGGAATACAAGCGCTATGGCCATGCCGGGCGCCCGGTGGTGGTGTTTCCGACCTCGCAGGGGCGGTTCTACCAGTTCGAGGATTCCGGCGGCGTCGGCGCGCTCGCCGAGTTCATCGACACCGGCCGCATCCAGCTGTTCACGCTTGACGGCATCGATTCGGAATCCTTCTTCAACAAGCATGCCGACGCGGCGCATCGCATCGCCCGCCACGAGGCCTATTTCCGCTATGTGCGCGAGGAGGCGCTGCCGGAGCTGCAGGCGGTCGCCGCCAAGTCCAATGGCGGCCGCGCCTTGAAGCCGCTGCTTTGCGGCTGCTCGATGGGCGGCTACCACTCATCCAATTTCGTATTCCGCTTCCCGGAGCTGGCGAGCGGCGTGATCTCGCTGTCAGGCGTCTATTCGGCCCGCGATTTCTTCGGCCGGACGCTGGAAGGCAACATCTATTTCAACTCGCCGCTCGACTATCTGCCCGGCATCGTCGACCAGAAGCTGCTCGGGCGGCTCAGGGCGCTGCGGCTCATCTTCTGCTGCGGGCAGGGCGCCTGGGAAGAGCGCATGCTGGTCGAGACGCGCGAGCTGGAACAGGTGCTGCGCGACAAATCCATCCCGGCCTGGGTCGACTATTGGGGCGGCGACGTCAGCCACGACTGGCCGTGGTGGCACAAGCAGCTTGTCTATTTCTTCGGCCGCTGGCTGGATGACGACCTCATGCACAGGTTGGACTGATGACCACGCCAGACGCGATCCGCCGCTTTGTCGAAGCCACCAATGCCGGCGATACCGAAGCCTTTCTGGCCGCATTTACCGACGATGCTTTCCTCAGCGACTGGGGTCGCGATTTCCGTGGCCGCGACGGGATCGCGCGGTGGAACCAGTCGGACAATATCGGCGTCCAGTCCAACCTTCGCATCGTGCGCGTCGCACAGCGCGACGGCGTCTACCGTGCCCGCGTCGCCGTGACGGGCAACGGCTTCAATGGCGAGGGCGACATGGCCTTCACGCTGGACGGCGACCGGATCGCAAGCCTGGTTATCAGCTGAGGCCGGACAGGCCGTGGGGCGGTTGGCGGAGAAGGCCGGAAGAGCGCGCTCGGCCTGCTGACGTCAGCCTTCCTGGCAGGCCGGGATAGGAGCGACGTCTTGTTCCGGCGCCGATCCGCGACGCAGGCCGAGAAAGACGACGATGGCGGTCAACACGGTGATGGTCGCCAGCACGACGAGCAGCCGGTCGAAGGCCGTCTCGTAGGCTTGAATCAGGGCACTGGCGTCGGCCAAGTGCAGATGTTGCACCGTTCCCACGATGTTGCCGGTTGCCAGAAGTTGCGCCGCCGCGACCGCTTCGGCGGGCGAGGCCAGCCCTTGAGCGCCGAGCCGCGCGGCCGTGAAACCGGACAAGGTCGCCATGACGATCGCCAGCGCCACGCCCTCGCAGGCGACGCGGGTGGTGTTGAAGATGCCGACCGCCATGCCGGCGCGCTCCTTCGGCACGACGCTGACGGCAAGTCCGTCCATCAGCCCCCAGGGCAAGGCGATGCCCATGCCGATCAGGATCAGCGGAGCCACCAGCGCGCTGTCCGCCGTGGGCACCCGGCTGAGCCAGACAAGGCCGGCCGCCGCGACGAGCAGGCCAGCACCGCAGATCGTCGCCGGAGCGATCCAGCGCGCCGCCTGACCGGCCAGCAGCGGCAAGATCAGCAGCGGCCCGGAGAGACAGATCATCAATTGCCCCGCCTTGATCTCGCTCATCCCCTCGACGCCGATGAAGCGGATCGGCAGGAGCACGAGCAGGACGACGAAGGCATAGGCGGGTGCCGCGGCCAGGAACTGGACGCCGACGAAACGCGGGAAGCGAAACAGCGTCAGGTCCAGCATCGGCCGGAGCACGCGCCGCTCGACAATGACGAAGGCGGCAAAGAAGATGGCAGCCACGCCGAGAAGCGTGACAACGAAGGGATTGGCCCAGCCGCTCTGCGGCGCCTGCAGCACGCCATAGGTCAGCGCGGCAAGCGCGACGGTGAAGGTGCCGGCTCCCGCCCAGTCGAGTCCGGTTGCGTCAGGGTCGCGCGATTCGGCGACGGTGCGCAGGCCAAGCGCGGCGGCAGCAATCGCAAGCGCCGCCACGAGAAGAAAGATCGCGCGCCAGCCGAATGTATCAATGAGCAGGCCGGAGGCGACTGGGCCGAAGGCGAGCCCGATGCCGAAGCTGGTGCCGAGGAAACTGAAGGCGCGCAGCCGCAATTGCCCATCGAATTCCTGGGCAAGCGCAGAGGCGCCGCCGGCGAAGGCGGCAGCGCCGCCAATGCCCTGCAGGGCTCTGAACATGTCGAACCAGACGATGTCCCGCGCCAGCATGCAGCCCAGGGCGGCAAGCACATAGCTCGCGAGGCCGACGAGGAAGATCCGCTTGCGGCCATGGTTGTCGGCCAGCGCTCCGGCCGCCATCAGGCCGGCGCCGAAGGTCAACATGAAGGCATTGGTCACCCAGTTGAGCTCGATCGGACTGCCGCCGAGATCGGCGGCAATGCGGGACAGCGCCACGGCAGGGCCGGTGAAGCTCAACGGCATCGTCATGGCTGCGAGGCAAACCGATAGCAACACGAGCCATTTGCCGGCCGGGCCGGTTCTGGTCATCAAAGTCATGGATTTTCCTATCTATGGCGGACTTGCCGGCGTGCCCCTGACTGGCGGCGCCGATCGTAACGACAAGATAGGGCGGTGACATTTCCGGCAAAATAGTATTAGATCTCCAGTCATCCCGGAATGAAACGCTCGAATAGGTTTGTACCGTGGATCGTCTCAACGGCCTTCTGGCTTTCGCCCGCACTGCCGAGCTCGGCAGTTTCGTCACCGCCGGACGGGCGCTCGGCATCTCCGCCTCCGCCGTCGGCAAGAGCGTCGCTCGGCTCGAGCAGGAGCTTGGCGTGCGGCTGCTGCAGCGCAGCACGCGGCGCATCGGCCTGACCGAGGAGGGCAAGCTGTTCAACGAGCGGGTGCGCCGCATCCTCGACTACATGGAAGACGCGGAGGCGATGCTGTCGCGCACACGCGAGACGCCGCATGGCCGGCTACGCATCTCGACGCCGATCGTCACCTATCACCTGCTGTTGCCGGTGCTGTCGGAGTTCATGGCCCGCTATCCCGAAATCGAACTCGACATCGATTTCAACGATCGCATCGTCGACGTCATCGACGAGGGTATCGACGTCGCGATCCGCAGCGGCGAGTTGCCCGACTCACGATTGGTGTCGAGGCCGGTCGCGCCCTTTCGCATGCTTCTGTATGCGGCCGCTTCCTATCTCGACCGGCATGGTACGCCCCGCACGCCCGCGGATCTCACGGCGCATTTCGGCATACATTTCCGCTTTCTTAACAGCGGCAGGCTGCTCGACTGGCCGTTCATCACCGGGAGCGCCGCGCCGCAGATCCGTTCGATGCTGACCTGCAACAACATGGAGGCGTTGAAGGGCGCGACGCTTGCCGGTCTCGGCATCGCCTGCATGCCCGATTTCCTGGTGCGGGAGGCGCTGCATGAGGGAAAGCTGCGCACCGTGCTTGAGGACGATGTCGACGGCCGCGGCCAGTTCCGCATGCTGTGGCCGTCCAATCGCCACCTCTCGCCGAAGGTCCGCGTCTTCGTCGATTTCCTGCCCGAACGGCTTGCGGCAGGCGGGACGAGAGCCCCCGGCGATGATCAGTAGGTCGTGCGTCCGCCGGAGAGGTCGAAAGTCGCGCCGGTGGTGAAGGAGTTCTCGTCCGACAGCATGAAGACGATCATAGCGGCCGCCTCTTCGACCTCGACGAAGCGGCCGCGCGGCACTTTGCCGAGCATATAGGCGACCTGGGCCTCGGTGAGTTGCTCCAGAATGCGGGTGCGAGCGGGCGAGGGGGTCAGCGCGTTGACGGCGATGTCGTGGCCGGCGAGCTCCTTGCCAAGCGACTTGGTCAGCGCCAGCACGCCGGCTTTTGCGGCGGAATAAGCGGCGGCATTGGGATTGCCTTCCTTGCCGGCCACCGAGGAGATGTTGACGATGCGGCCGTAATTGCGCGCGATCATGCCGGGCACGAGGCGCTTGCAGCAATAGAAGACGCCGTTGAGATCGATATCGACGATCTGGCGCCATGCGGCGGGATCGTAGTCCACCACCGTCGCCGCCGGCCCGGCAATGCCGGCATTGTTGACCAGGAGATCGACGGGGCCGAGCGTCCGCTCGGTCTCAGTGGCGGCGCGGTCGACGGCCTCGATCTGCGACTGGTCGCAAAGGATGACCTCGACGCGGCCGAGCGAAGCGAGTTCGGCGGCGGCCTTGGCCATCGCGGCCTGGTCGACGTCCCAGATGGCGACACCGGCGCCCGACGACAGCAGGCGTCGCGCGACCGCAAGGCCGATGCCTTGCGCGCCGCCCGTCACAACGGCGATGCGGCCGGACAGATCGACGGCGTTCAAACGGCGGTTCATCGGCAATTCCCCTGCTTCTTTAGAGCAATTCAGCATCCCGACAGGATTGCCGACCTGCTCCAATTTTTCTGTTTTTACGCAATTCCGGACGGAAACCCGCCGAGCACTTTTCCTGGAATGCTTTGGTACTGGATAGCTCGGATCAGGACCCGACGTTTCGCGCCACCAGCTTGGCTACGCTTGGCCCAATGAGCAGCACGACCAGGAAGCGCGCCGACTGCAAGGCCATGACGAAGGAGATTCCGCGCCATGCGCTCCAGAAGCGCCGCGTCCGAGGGCGCTCTGGTGAGGAGTCCACCTTTTGGTCTTAGACCCGGAGCCGGGAATGCGAACCCCCCGTGGCACCTTGTTGGCAGGGCCGCAACACCCTCACTTGTCCATGCCAAACAACGCTTCGATCTCTTCGCCACCCATGCGATCGAAACTTTCGGGGCTGGAAAACTGGCCAGCCATAAAGCCCACACGCCGTATCTGTGCAGCGGTAGGTTGACCGATAGGCACGACCTTGACCAACGGCTTGCCTGCCTTGGTGATGATAAACGGCTCACCTCCGGCGGCCTGGTCTACCAGACGTGATAAATTAGTCTTTGCATGGTGGATGCTCACGGTCCGCATTAGGTGCTCCAACAAACGATAGAGCTGTTCCCCAGTCAGCCGGCCTTTTCGGGCGCGGGAAGGCCAAAGCCGCCGACCGGGTTGGTCTCGACCTGGAACTCGAAGCCGGCGATGAAGGGACGCGCCTTGGCGATCGCGGCCTGGACTTCCGGCAATTGCAGCGAGGCCTTGTGGCTCGCTTGGTCGGTCCACACTTCGGTGACCCAGATCGCGTCGGCGTCGACCGGATCGATGGCGATGATGTAGCTCAGGCAACCGGGGAGAGCGCCGGTGCTTTCGCGCAGCACGTCCATGACCGCATCGCGCTGGCCGCGCGCTGCCCGCATCTTGCCGATCAGTCCGTACATGCCTTTGCTCTCCCTCCAGGTTGCGCGCTGCATCGAGTATGCAGTCGACCGCTCACGGCATCAACTGGCCACCATTGACCTCGATCACCTGGCCGATGATGTAGCCGCTCAACAGGTCGGACGACAGGAACAGATAGGCGCCGATGCAATCCTCAGGCGTTCCAGCGCGGCCCTGCGGTATGGTGGCGACCATCGCCTTGATCTGCTCGGCGTTCGAATAGCGTTCGTGGAAGGGCGTCAGGATCGTGCCCGGCGCCACGGCGTTGACGCGGATGCCAAAGCCGATCAACTCCTTGGCCATGCCGCGCGTCACGTTGGAGACGAAGGCCTTGGACGAACCATAGAGGCCGGCGCCGCCGCCGGCGCCGTTGCGGGCGGCGATCGAAGTGGTGTTGATGATGAAGCCGCCCTGGCGCTTCAGCCACGGTATCGCCTTACGCGAGGCGGTCAGGACAGAGCGCGCGTTGAGGTCCATGACCGCGTCGTACTGCGCCTCGTCCTGATCGGCATAGGCGACGCGGCCGAGCATGCCGCCGGCATTGTTGACCAGGCCGTCGAGCCGGCCGAAATGGTTTGCGCTCTCCTCGACGACACGCTCGACGTTGGCAGGTTTCGAAAAGTCGCCCTGGACCAGAAACACCTCGCCGCCATCGTCGCGGATGGATCCGGCCACGATTTCGGCGGGCGCTAGGCTCGCGTTGTAATGCAGCGCCACGCGGCATTTCTGCGCCGCGTAAGCACGGGCAAGGGCCGCGCCGATGCCGGTCGAAGCGCCGGTGACCAGCACCGCCTTTCCGGCAAGATCGGGGATGGCAAATGTCGTCATGTCGGCTGGCCTCCGGGCTGCCATCCTTCGTAGGCCATTGTCGGCCTGGCCTTCAAGTCCGCGCGCATTCAGGGCCTGAGATAGACATAGCCCTGGTGCTGCAACTCGGCGAGCTTCACGACGCCGCCCTTCTCGGCAAGCTCGAAGCCCGCCAGCAGGTCGGTCAGTGTGATATCCATGCCATGCAAGGTGTTGCCGCAGGCTTGCGGGACGAGTCCCTGCTGGACCAGGCCGGCGAAGCGGCTGGAAACAGCGCCGGAAGCGCCCTTGGACTTGAAGGCAGCCAGAGCCGGACCGTGCACCACAAGCACGATATCGACATTGCCGCCGGTGCCTTCATAGTGGTTCTTGATGTTGCCGAGGACGAAGTTGACCCTGTCCGCGTCGCTGAGGTGATAGGCGACTTTCAGCCGCCCCTCAGGTGTTGCCGCATTTGCCCGGCTCAGGCCGAACAGGCCCGTGGCGCCTGCGAGACCGGCACGAAAAATGTCACGGCGCAGCATCGTGTCCTCCTTTCGCCCGCCCGCTCGCGCGATTTTGCGTGGTCCAGGCGGCACTCCTAGACTAGCATATCCCGGCCCTGTCGGTGGGAGGAGGATCACATGACATCGAGGACCATGGTGGCGAGGACCATGGCGGGCGTGGCGCTTTGCGCCGCCCTTGCCGCTTTTGCCGGCGCGGCGCGCGCCGAACAGCCGCCCAAACTTCCCGAGCTCAGCCCGACCGGCGCCGACGCCTGCTTCGGCCGCGTCTACGACGCCGCCCATCTCAAGGCACATCCGCATCAGAAGGTGGCGCGCATCTTCTTCCTCTACGGCCATGACCCGGTGAGCCGGCCGAACGAGGAACCCGCCGCCAACCAGGATACTTCCTATAACGGCTTCCTCACCACCACGGCGCGCGGCGCCAAGAAGCCGGAATGGGCAAGCAGCTGGTGCAACAAGGAGGATCCAAGCGACAAGGCGAGCGGCATCCGCTGCGGCATGGATTGCGACCGCACGCTGGCTTCGCTGAAAGTCGACGACAAGGGAAAGCTGCTTCTGTCCGGCTTGTCGCAAGACGTCTATCTCGATCCGGATTCGGAAGAACAGCTCGGCAAAGCGGAATACAACAAGCAGGCGCTGGGCAGCGAGGACGATAATTTCGAGCTGGGTCCGATGCCGGCCGACAGCTGCAAGGCGGAGTTCGCGCGCATCGATCCGATCGACCCGGCGCTTGGCGATCCGCTGCGCGTGCGGCTGAAGCCCGATCAGCCCTTCTGCTTCGGGCGTGACTACGACGATGCGCATCTGAAGTCGCATCCCAACCAGCTCACGCAATCGATCCGCATCTTCCGCGGACCCGTCGAGCTTGCCTCCTTCGCCGCCGGCGGCGATGCCGCGAACTGGCCCGATGGCGCCGATATCGCCGTTTCGGTGACGACGAGGCAGAAAGGGAAAAAGGTCACGCAGACCTATTCCTGCCAGGGCGAGGCCGACCAGTGGCGCTGTTCGGCCAGCTCGAAGATGAGCGACTTTTCCTGCGACATCTCGCAGAAAGAGATTTTCCTGAAACGCGGCGCCAACGGCACGATGATGGTCGCGAACCCCAACAATGCGGTGGCGGTCCTCGATCTCTGCTCGAAGGCGGCGAACGGCAAGACCAGGTCCGACGACAAGGTGTATCGGCTGCAGCCACTGCCACAGTCGGCCTGCGCGCCGTGACCAGCGCTTCGTCATTCTATGGCGGAGCAAGGAGCGAAGCGACGCGGCGCAGACCATAGAATCCATGCCGTGACTTGGAAGCGCCGCCTCGGTGCAGAATTTTGTTCCGTTGCACGCCTTGGCGAAGGTAACGGAATGGATTCTAGGGTCTTCGCGACGGAGCTTCGCTCCTGCTCCGCCCTAGAATGACGAAGTTGAGAGGCTCCGGCCAATCTCCAACGTCTGCCATGCTTACACCGTCAAGCGAAAGGCACCGCCGTGGTGCCTTTCGGCAGCTTCGCCTCGTCGTCCGGCTCGACATGGATGGTGACGCGCACCGAGGGGATTTCGGCTTTCAGCGCATCCTCGATGCGGTCGCAGATGACATGGCTGGCGCCGACCGTCATGTCGGCGTCGACGACGAGGTGGAACTCGATGAAGGTGGCGCGCCCGGCTATGCGCGTCTTGAGATCATGGACCTCGAGCGCGCCCTTCGAATTGGCCGAGATGATGTCGCGGATCTGCATGTGCTCGTGGTTGTCGACGGCGCGGTCCATCAGCCCGTTCATCGAGGAGCCGATGACATGCCAGCCCTGCCACAGGATGTTGAGCGCGACGATGACGGCAAGCGCCGGATCGAGGATCTGCCAGCCGGTGAGCACGGCGCCGACAAGACCGCCGAACACGCCGACGGATGTCACCACATCGGTCATGATGTGCTGGCCGTCGGCGACGAGAGCCGGCGACTTCGCGTTCCGGCCGGTGCGGATCAGCGTCCAGGCCCAGATCGCATTGATAACCGTCGCGACGCCGTTGACCGCAAGGCCTTCCCAGGGCTGTTCGAGCGGGGCCGGATGCTGCCAGGACTGCCAGACCTCGTTGAGGATCAGCAGCGCTGCGACGACGATCAGCACGCCTTCCAGCACCGCTGAAAGATACTCGGCCTTGTGGTGGCCGAAGGGATGGTCCTGATCGGGGGGCTTGTAGCTGACCTGGATCGCCCAGAAGGCGGCGGCCGAGGCAATCACGTTGACGATCGATTCCAGCGCGTCGGAATAGAGCGCGACGGAGCCGGTGATGTACCAGGCGGCAAGCTTCAAGACCAGCACGACGCAGGCGACGACGATCGACCAGAAGGCAAGCCTGGCGACCTTCTCCCGGGTCGCGGCTTTGGCCGCGGCCGCTGTCGTGTCCAGCGTTTGCGCCATCTTTTCTAAGCGGCCTTTTCCTTGGCCTTGCGCGGCAGATGCGCGACGATGTTCTCGATGATGCGCATGCCGGCATTGTGACCGAGCGTCATGATCGATTCCGGATGGAACTGCACCGCCGCGATCGGCTCCTTGCGGTGCTCGAAAGCCATGATGACGCCGTCCTCGGTCTCGGCGGTGACCACGAAACCGTCGGGCAGGCGCACCGGGTCGGCGAAGATCGAGTGGTAGCGGCCGACGGTCACTTCCTTTGGCAGTCCGGAGAAGATGATGCCGGGCTTCGAGACGCGGATGCGCGACGGCTTGCCATGCATGGGGATGTGCAACTGCCGCAACTCGCCGCCATAGGCCTCGGCCAGCGCCTGCAGGCCGAGACAGACGCCGAAGATCGGCAGGTCGCGGCTGCGCGCCTTCTTGATGGTGGCGGCGCAGTCGAAATCCTTCGGCGTGCCCGGTCCGGGCGACAGCACGACGAGATCGGGCTTGAGCCGCTCGAAGACCTCTTCGGGCACCGGCGAGCGCACCGTGGAGACATTGGCGCCGGTCTGCCGAAAGTAGTTGGCCAAGGTGTGGACGAAACTGTCCTCATGGTCGACCAGCAGGATGTTGACGCCGTCGCCGACGCGCGCGGTGGTGCGCTCGGTTCCGGTGGCGTTGCCGGTCTTGGCGTCGCGGATGGCGGAGAGCATGGCGGATGCCTTCAGTTCGGTTTCGGCTTCTTCTTCCTCGGGCACGCTGTCGAAAAGCAGCGTGGCGCCGGCGCGTACCTCGGCGATGCCGTCCTTGATGCGGATGGTGCGCAAGGTCAGTCCGGTGTTCATGTCGCCGTTGAAGTTGACCATGCCGATGGCGCCGCCATACCAGGCGCGCGGGCTCTTCTCGTTCTGCTCGATGAAGCGCATGGCCCACAGCTTCGGCGCGCCGGTGACGGTGACAGCCCAGGCGTGTGAGAGAAACGCGTCGAAGGCGTCCATGCCTTCGCGCAGCCGCCCCTCGATGTGGTCGACGGTGTGGATCAGGCGCGAATACATCTCGATCTGGCGGCGACCGATGACGCGCACCGAGCCCGGTTCGCAGACGCGCGACTTGTCATTGCGGTCGACGTCCGAGCACATGGTGAGCTCGGACTCATCCTTCTTCGAGTTGAGCAGCTTCAGGATCTGCTCGCTATCGGAAATGGCGTCGTCGCCGCGCTTGATCGTGCCCGAGATCGGGCAGGTCTCGACGCGGCGGCCGTTGACGCGCACGAACATTTCCGGCGAGGCGCCGATCAGATATTCGTTTTCGCCGAGATTGATGAAGAAGGAATAGGGCGAGGGGTTGATCGACTTCAGCTTGCGCGAGATGTCTGAAGGCTGGGTCTCGCAGCGCTCGTAGAACATCTGTCCAGGCACGACCTCGAACAGGTCGCCGCGCTTGAAGCTCTCCATGGCGCGCCGCACCAGGTTGGCGTATTCGCCCGGCTCGTGGTCGCCGCGCGGCGGGATGCGGTCGGCGGTCTTGAACGGCTCGGCATTGGCGTCGCGCGGCAGGCCCTCGGTCGAGAAGCCTTCGCCGGAATAGTCATAGCGGTCGGTCCAGGCCTTGGTCGAATAATGGTCGACGACCAGGATCTCGTCAGGCAGGAACAGCACGAGATCGCGCTGGCTTTCCTTACGCTCGAGCTTGTAGTCGACCGGGTCGAACTGGAAGGCCAGGTCGTAGCCGAAGGCGCCGTAAAGGCCGAGATTGGCGTCCTCGGTGGTCTTGAACAGCGCAGTGATGGCGCGAAGCACGGTGAAGACCGACGGAACGCGGCTGCGTTCCTCCTCGGTGAAGACGCGGCCGGGTTTCGCCACATCGAGACGAATGAGCGTCTTCGAGGTCTCGGAGATCGTCACTTCGCTCAAGCTGGCAAGCGCCTTGCCGATCACGGGCAACAGCGCTTCGCCGCGCTTGTTCAGCGCTTCGATGCGCATCGTGCGCCCTCGCGCCGAGATCACCAGCGGCGGATCGATGATGGCCGTATCCCAGCGCGTGTAGCGGCCCGGATATTCGTAGTTGGAGGAAAACACAGCGCCGCGGCGAGAATTCAGGCCGTCGACATAGGCATCGATCGCGCCTTCATAGGGCCGGTCGTGGCGTTCGCGGGTGATCGTCACACCGCCCGCGGTGACGAAACGCTCCGCCCCGTTGTCCAGAACTTTAGTCGTCATTGCCGTCTCCATCAGCGTTTTGGGCAACGGACCCGGGAATGGCTTTAAAAAACAAATGGCCGCCCGGACATTCCGTTGCGGCCACCCTCTACTTTCACGCGCACACGCACGAACAGGCCGCTGTCAGCGAGCCCACCACCAAATGGTCTTGTTCGAACGCATGTTCATGGCGACTCCCATAGCGGCGAATGACTGGATCGGCAAGCGGAATCGGGAAACTCACCGGACGACGCAGATCGCCTGCCACCTTCGTGCGCGGCGCGAGAGAGCGGGAGCCGGTTTCGATATCTCGCGCGGTCCGGTCGAGACAGGCGAGCAGCCATTCAGCGCGGCGGGACCGGTGAGGGATCGTGCTTAGGCTCAGCAACTATGAATTTGATCTGCCGACGACGGCGCCCGTCGCCGCCGGCGACCATGTCCATGTGCACATCTGGAGAGCCTGCGCGGTCTCTGATCCGAGGCGCTCATCGATGGATGAGATCCTCAGTCTTCCAGCGTGCCGGAGCGCGCGTCGCTGCTCCTAGCGTCGCCGGCGAGCTTCAGAAGATCCTCGCCGGCGCGGATGATGCGGCGCGCGCGGCGGGTCAGGATGACGCCTGATTGCGGGGCGAACACTTCCGTGCGGCCGCCAGCCTCGCCGGGCGCATGCACGATCGTCGCCAGCCTGTCGCCTTTCTTGACGCGATCGCCGGGCTTGACGTCGTAAAGGATCGCGCCGGCCCTGGGCGAAGGCATCATGTCGATGTTTTCCAGCGGCACGACAGGGCCGGAAAATCTCTCGAATTTCGGTACGGACGGGTCCCGAACGACGCCCCGCGTCACCAGCAGTCGGTAGAGTCCTGTCGCATCGGCCGCGGCCAGAGCGCCATCGACGTCGAGTATGCCGCGATATTCGACAGTGGTGACGGCGCGGCGGTCGAAGCGCGCGACGCTCGCTGGCACGTTCTGATAGGGCATGATCGAGGCGCCTTCGAAGGTGCCGGTGTTGTCCTCACTCCACAGCAGGACGGCGCCGGCGCCCATGGCGGCCGCGCAGTCGGCCATATGCGGCCACAGGCTGGTGTGGATGTAGAGATAGGCAAGGCCTTCGTCGTCGCAGTGGAGGTCAAGGACGATGTCGTTGCCGAGCGAGAGCTGGACGAGCCGGTTCTTCAACCGGCGATCGGCGCCGCCGAGGCTGACATCGGGCAACAGCCTGGCGTCGGGCGCGGCAAGCAACGGAAAGGAGCGGTTGAAGTTGGTCCGGGTGCCGAGATTGAAGCGGCCCTGATGCTCGCCGAAATGATATTGCGCGCGGCCGATCGGATTGGCCCAGGGCACGATGGTGATCGGACCCTTGATGCGCCCCTCGGCCTCCGCCTTGGCCAGCATCGGCATCAGCGCGTCGATGGCGACGACGCCCGGCAGCTCGCCGGCATGCAGCGCCGCCTGCAGATAGGCGGAAGGGGCCGCCTTGTCCTTGCCCTCGAAGCGCAGGACCGGAAATTCGTAAACGACACCCTCGCTGTCGCCGGCGATGCGCTCGATCGTCTTCTGCATGGGATACCTCCGCGTGAAGAGGTTTCACCCATGCATTTTTGCGATCGGGCTGTCGAGTGGTCCAGCCGTGCCGTGCTGTCGGGGCAGGGTGGCTACGGCGAAGACGCCGAGCTGCTACGGCGAAGACGCCGAGCTGCTACGGCGAAGACGCCGAGCTTTATTCAGCTGGTTGTGGCTGCAGGACCGTGCGGCGGTCGAGCGCCTGCGACAGCACGGCCACGGCGACGGCCAGAAGCGCGAGCCCCGCGCCCACCAGCGGCAGGTTGGCGTAGGATACGCCCCAGGAGATGGCGAGGCCGCCGATCCAGGCGCCCCCGGCATTGCCGACATTGAAGGCGCCCTGGTTGAGCGTGGCGGCAAGGTTCGGTCCTTCGGCAGCCGCTTCGACGACGCGTATCTGCAGCGGCGGCACGACGATGAAGATCAGCATGCCCCACAGGAAGACGATGGCGACAGCCACGCTTGCGATGGCGCCGAGCTCGGTGAAGACGACGAAGAGCAGGGCCATGGCGAGCAGCGTGGCGATCACCGTCGGCATCAGCTTCCAGTCCGCAAGCCTGCCGCCGATGATGTTGCCGATGGTCATGCCGGCACCGAACAAGAGCAGCACCCAGGTGACGGTCGCCGTCGACAGGCCGGAGACGTCGGTGAGGTAAGGCTTGATGTAGGTGAAGACGGCGAACAGGCTGGCGGAGGCGAGCGAGGCGATCAGCATCGCCAGCCAGACCTGCAGCTTGCCGAGCACGCGCAGTTCGCCGACCAGGCCGCCGCCGCTGGGCTCGGTGACATCCGACGGCACCAGCCAGGCGATGGCCGCGACCGAGATGAGGCCGATGCCGACGACGGCGAGGAAGGTGGCACGCCAGCCGAAAGCCTCGCCGAGCGCCGTGCCGGCGGGAACGCCGAGGATGTTGGAGAGCGTCAGGCCGGCAAACATCAGCGCGATGGCGCTCGCCCGCTTGTTGCGCGGCACGAGGCTCGCTGCAACGACGGAGCCGATGCCGAAGAACGCGCCGTGGCCGAAAGCGGTGAAGACGCGCGCCGCCATCAGCAGCCAGTAGTTCGGCGCGATGGCGCAGAAGAGATTGCCGATGACGAAGAGGGTGGCGAGGCCGACAAGCACCGGCTTGCGTGGCAGGCGGGCGGTTGCCATGGCTACGATCGGCGCGCCGAAGACGACGCCCAGCGCATAGCCGGTTACCAGAAGGCCAGCGGACGGGATCGAGACGCCGAGATCGGCCGCGACTTCCGGCAGCAGGCCCATGATGACGAATTCGGTGGTGCCGATGCAGAAGGATGCAATGGCGAGCGCTAGGATCGGCAGCGGCATGGGATGTCCGGACTGAATCGGTTCAAAATTTAGACTGGCGCTGGATATGCCCGGCGCACAAGCGCCATTGTTGCAACGCAGCAATGCAGAAACGGAAGAGCGCCCGGCTGGGCTCAGAGACCTTTGTTTCACGGCTGCGGCGAAGTCGCCGAGCCTGACCGCTTCGCACTTTTCCTGGACTTAACCTAAACCAGCGGCTTCAGCTCCTGGGCAATGGTCGGCAGCAGCTCCGAGACGGTGGGGTGGATGTGCATGGCGCGCGCCAGCGTCGAGATCGGTGCCTTGGCATACATGAGGTCGAGCACGCAGTGGATAGCCTCGTCGCCGCCCGGTCCGAGCACCGAGCAGCCGAGGATTTCGCCGGTGTCGGCATCGGCCAGGATCTTCATGAAGCCTTGCGTCTCGCCTTTTTCGACCGCGCGGCCGACACGCGTCATCGGCCGCTGTCCGACCAGCGCGCGGCGGCCGGATTTCTTCACGGCGGCTTCCGTCACGCCGCAGCGCCCAAGCGGCGGATCGATATAGAGCGCATAGGCTTCGATGCGGTCGCTGACCTTGCGCGGATCGTTGTCAAGCAGGTTGGCGGCGACGATCTCGAAGTCGTTGTAGGAGGTATGGGTGAAGGCGCCCTTGCCGTTGCAGTCGCCCATCGCCCAGATGCCGGGCACATTGGTGCGCAACTGGTCGTCGACGACGACGAAGCCGCGCTGATCGACCGCGACGCCGGCCTTGTCGAGGCCGAGATCGTCGGTGTTCGGAACGCGCCCCAGTGCCAGCAGCACATGCGAGCCGATGGCCGGCGGCTTGTCGGCGGAGAAGGTGACGGCGATGTCGCTGCCTTGTTTGGCGAAGCTTATATCCTCGGCGCCGACATGAACGGTGATGCCTTCGTTTTCGAGGATGGACAGGATGGCCGCGGACGTGTCCTCGTCCTCTCGGCCGGTCAGCCGCGGCGCCTTCTCGATCACCGTGACTTCGGAGCCGAAGCGGCGGAACATCTGCGCGAATTCGAGCGAGATGTAGCTGCCGCCGACGATGATCAAATGGCTGGGCAGCACATCGAGGTCCATCATCGAGGCATTGGTGAGATAGGGTACGTCGTTGACGCCGGGCAGGTTGGGCACCGAGGCGCGGCCGCCGGTGTTGAGGAAGATCTTTGGCGCGGTCAGAAGTTGGTCCCCGACGCGCACAGTGTCGGCGGATTCGAAACGCGCATGGCCGCGATAGAGCGTGCAGCCCTTCATGCCGGCGATCCATTTTTCGAGATTGCCGCGGGCGTCGTTGGTGACCTTGTCCTTGCGCGCCTTGATCCGTTTGTAGTCCACGCCGACGGGGCCTGAGAGCGCGACGCCGTAGTCGGCGGCGCGACGGGCGAGATGCGCGGCATAGGCGCTCGCCACCATCGTCTTGGTCGGCATGCAGCCGGTGTTGACGCAGGTGCCGCCGATGAACTTGCGCTCGACCAGCGCGACCTTCATGCCGGCGGTCTCGAGCCGGCCGACAAGCGGCGGGCCGGCTTGGCCGGCGCCGATGACGATGGCGTCGAAGCTTTTTGCGCTCATGCGACCGCCGCCACGATGAGCAGCCCGCCGATGATCGCCACCGCGTCCTCGATGAAGGCGGCGGGCGGATCCTTGCCGAAGGCGGCCGCCAGCCGGCCGCGCGCTTCGGCGCCGCCCAGCGTGCCGATCACCGCGCCGATCGCGCCCGCGACCAGGCCGCCGATGGTGGCGCCGGCGGTCGCGCCGATGACTGCGCCGCAGAAGGCGCCGGTCACGATGCGCGCGCCGAATTGCTGCGGCACTTTCCGGCTCGGCGTCGACGGCAGCTGATCGGTGACCAGCTCAACGATTGCCAGGATGGTGAAGATGCCGACGGCAATCCAGTGACCCATGAAGCTCGCCCAGGTGCCTGCGACCGGGAGCCAGCCGAGATAGGAACCCCAGGCGACGGCGGCGGGCGCGGTCATGGCGCGCAGGCCGGCAATGACGCCTATCAGCAGTGCAAGAATGTAAAGCATGATCGCCCCCTCAAAGAGACCCTCGTACAGTCTCGCAACGGCAGGCTAGCATAAGCCAAGCGTTTGGCTACGGGGCTTTTGTCAGACGATCGATTATGCTTTGGCGATTATGCTTTGGCAGCAGACGAAACCTGGAGGTGCCACCATGACGACAAGCGAACGCATGAAGATGGCGGCGGGCGAATGGTACACCTGCATCGACGATGAGCTGGAGGCAT
This sequence comes from Mesorhizobium sp. B3-1-7, assembly GCF_006439385.1. Lineage (NCBI taxonomy): Bacteria > Pseudomonadati > Pseudomonadota > Alphaproteobacteria > Hyphomicrobiales > Phyllobacteriaceae > Mesorhizobium > Mesorhizobium sp. B3-1-7. Next base: position 219,236 of record NZ_VFTL01000002.1, on the reverse strand, counting down.
TACGCGTTGCGGCGCGCGATGCAGTGTTCGAGCACAACGGCCTGCCGCCCCGGCAGCGCGGCAATATCGCTCCGGCCTTGCGGGCGCTGCTCGGCGGCGTGGGCGTGGGGGCTCGCATCGAGGCGCCGTTCCATTGCGCCTATGGCTTCAACCTGTTCCTCGGCGATGGCGTCTTCCTCAATGCCGCCTGCACCATCCTCGATACCGCGCCGGTGCGCATCGGCAAGGGAACGCTGCTCGGGCCCAATGTGCAGATCTACTGCGCCGAGCATCATCGCGAGGCCTCCGGCCGGCTGGCCGGGCTGGAGATCGCCAGGCCCGTGATGATCGGCGACAATGCCTGGATCGGCGGCAGCGCGGTCATCCTCGCCGGCGTCAGAATAGGCGAGGGCGCCATCGTCGGCGCGGGTGCGGTGGTGACGCGCGACGTGCCGGCGAACACCACCGTCGTCGGCAACCCGGCGCGAGGCATTGCGCCTCGCTGAGCGCACCGTGGTTCGAGCGTTCCGGTATGCTGTTCTATGCGCTTCCTGACGGAAGACCGTCGCGCAGGGTTCCTGGAATTGCTGTGGCGCAAGCAAACCGGATCGTCGCTTCGAAACCGTCTTCGCGGCCTGAAGCCGGCGAATTCAGGCTCAGTGTCGCGCCAGTCTGCTGTAGGATCTTGCCGACGATCGCCAGGCCGAGACCCGAGCCGCTAGAAGGCGTCGTTCCGCGTTCGAAGCGTCTCAGCAGCTTGTCGGGCGCCGGTACGACGGGACCTCCGTTGATCACGCTCAACCCCGCGCTGTCGTCGACACGTATCACCACCGTTCGACCCTGGGCGCCGTGTCGAAGGGCGTTTTCGATCAGGTTGCGCGTCACGATCGCCAGCGCGTCGGGGTCGATGGCCACCTCCACCTTGCCTTTTGACGGCCTTTTGAGGCTCAACCGGAATTCGTTCTCGGCATGCTGTTCGAAATCCGCGACCACAAGCGCAACCACTGCGCCCAGATCAGCCGATTTTCCGGCGGCAATTCCGGCGTCGGCGCGCGCCAGTTGCATGAGTTTCTCCGAAAGGTTGGACAGGCTGACGAGCGACGCCTTGATCTGTCGCGGGCGCTTCATACCCGCATCGTCGGTTGCCTCGGCGATCATCCGCTCGGCCTGGGCCAACGCTCCGGCGATCGGAGTGCGCAGTTCGTGGGCGGCGTTGGCGGTGAATTCCTTTTCGGCTTCCATTGCCATGTGGAGCCGCCGCATCAGCCTGTTGACCGACCTGGCGATTGCCGCAAGCTCGACGGGGAGATGCTCGGTGTCGATCGCGGCGAGATTGTCGCCATCGCGGGCGCTGATGTCGGCACGCAGCTTTCCGATCGGGCGCATGAACCGTGTCAGGGTCAGCCAGGCAAGTATCGCGCTGAGCGGTGTCAGGGCAATCATCGGTACGAGGAAGCCGGCGGCGGCTTCCAACGTCTCTTCGTTGCGGCGCTGGTCGCTCTCGGCGACCTGGACGAACAAGGTGCCGCTTACCGCCGGCTCGGTGTAGACGCGCCATCCCGCCTCTTGCGAGAAGCCTCGCGCGAGCCCGGTCGTCAGCGGAGTGGCTGGCGCGCCGTGGGAATGGAGCATTATCCGACCCTGGCTGTCCCGCACCTGGTAGATCAGCCGTTGGTCATCTTCTTGCGAGACAGCCTCCGCCAGTTCGCGCGGAGGCTGAAGCGTTTCGCGTCCAAAGAGGTCGTCAATGACGAGCGGCAGCAACCTGCGGGCCGCCTCCTGCATCGAATTATCCATCGCCTCGTTGATTTCGCGATGAAGCGTGAAGGTTCCGGTGGCGGCAGCCACAACTCCAAACATGACGGTTACGATGATCAACGAGGCGACCAGCCGTCCGACAAGGCTGAATCGCCAGCTCATCGGGCCACAAGGCGATAGCCCAGCCCCCTCACGGTCGCGATCACGTCGCGGCCGAGTTTTCTGCGCAGGCGGCTCACATAGACCTCGACGGTATTGCTCTCCACCTCGGCGCCAAAAGCGTAAAGCGCGTCCTCTACCTGACCCTTGCTGACCGTGACGCCTGGCCGGCCGAGAAATTGTTCCAGCACGGTCCATTCGCGGGCGGTCAACTGGATCTCCTTGCCGCCGACCAGCACGCGGCGATGGGCAGTGTCGACCTCGACCGGCCCGATCCGGATGAGCGGGTTGGGATTCCCGACATAGCGGCGCGCCACCGCCGCCAGGCGGGCGGACAATTCGCCCAGATCGAATGGCTTGACCAGATAATCGTCCGCACCGGAATTCAACCCGTCTATCCTGTCCGAGAGCTGATCGCGAGCGGTGAGGATTATGACCGGAGTGCGGTGGCCGCCGCGGCGGAAAACCTTGAGGAATTCCAGGCCCTTGCCGTCCGGCAAATGCAGATCGAGCAGCATCAGCTGATACGTCACGACACGCAAATGCTCACGGGCTTCCTCAAGTGTGCCGCTCCAATCGACGGCATGGCCATCGGCGGCCACGTGGTCGCGCACGGCTTCACCCAGCACCCGATCATCCTCGATCAACAGAACACGCACGCCGCCTCCGCTGCCTGACCCATTCGTCCTATGCAGAACGATACTGACAGTAGCCTGAACGCCAGTCCCATCAATCGGCGCGTCTGCTCTCCAAGTGCGGCATTTGCACGAACCGGCCGGCGTTCAGGCTGCTGTCAGCTTTCGGTCGCAGGTTTTCGGCATCGGAATCAACCGATGGAGAAAACCGATATGAGAACAATCGTCCTGACCGCGCTGGCGCTGGGCCTGGCCGCGCCAGCCTTCGCAGCAGACCGATGCAACGTGCCGACCGACCAGTGGCAGCCGCGCGAGGCATTGCAGAAGAAGCTGGAAGGAGAGGGCTGGAAGGTCCGCAGCATCAAGACCGAAAACGGCTGCTACGAAGCCAAGGCGGTCGACGCCAGCGGCAAGAGGCTGGAAGGCGTGTTCAATCCCAAGACGCTGGAGTCGGTCGGCGCCGATTCCGACGACGGTTGATCGCCATGAACGCCACCGTTTCGACACGGGAAACCTCGGTCGGGGTCTGGAGCTCCTATGTTCGCCTCTTCCACTGGTCGCTGGTTCTGTGCATTGCCGTGGCGTGGCTTTCTTCCGGGGAGATCATGAAGGTGCATGAGCTGGCCGGCTATTGCGCCGGAGTCCTGATCGCCTCGCGCCTGGTCGCGGGGCTGGCCGGGTCCGGGTATACGCGCTTCGATCAATTCGTGCGCGGACCGCGTATGGTGCGATCGTATCTCGCCGACGTGGCGCATGGCCGTGAGAGGCGATATCTCGGCCACAATCCTGCTGGCGGCGCCATGGTGCTGGCACTTGTGATTTGCATCGCGGGAATTGCGCTGACCGGATGGATGCAGACCACCGACGCCTGGTGGGGCGTGGCCTGGGTTGAGGACACGCACAAGGTTCTGGGCAATGGTATCCTGGTGCTGATCGGTCTTCATGTCGGCGGCGTGGTTCTGGCAAGCCTGCGCCATGGCGAGAACCTGGTTCGGGCGATGGTCACCGGCCGGAAACGCGCGCCATCGCCGGAAGACGTTGCCTGAAGAATGAGACTGGGGAATGCAAGGGGCGCCGCGTCGACGTGGTGCCCCTTGCTGTTCTCAAGACGCGTGCTTCATGCGCTCGTCCTGATCGACCCGCCCCGAAAACTCGCGTCTGTACCGCATCGGCGAGGTTCCGAGCCGCGCGGCAAAATGCTGGCGCAGCGACGTAGCGCTGCCGAAGCCCGCTTCGAAGGCCACCATGTTCATCGATTTTTCCGTCTGCTCCAGCAGCCTTTGCGCCAGTGCCACGCGCTGGTCGGCGAGCCAGTCGCCGAAACTGGTGCCGATCGAGTTCTGGAAGCGGCGGGTGAAGGTGCGGCGCGTGAGGCCGGCCCTATCGGCGACGCTGTCGAGACTGTGCGTTTCGCCGAGCGTTGCCCGCACCCGGTCGAGAGCACGCGTGAACCGGTCCGCGTTCGGCGTCGGCGCAAGCGGGCGCTCGATGAACTGTGCCTGCCCGCCTTGCCGGTGCGGCGAGAGCACGACATGGCGGGCAAGCCGAAGGGCGGCCTCCGCGCCATAGCGGGCGCGCACGATGTGCAGGCAACAGTCTAGCCCGGCGGCGACGCCGGCCGACGTGATGATGTCGCCGTCGTCGACATAGAGCACGTCCGCGTCGATCGCGAGATCGGGATGCAGCGCCTGCAACCGGTCGGTATAAGCCCAATGGGTGGTCGCCTTGCGCCCGGCCAGCAATCCGGCGCCGGCAATGGCGAAGGTGCCGAGGCACAAGCCGACGATCAGCGCGCCGCGCCGATGCGCGCGTCGCAGCGCATCCTTGAACGGCGCGGCCAGCGGAGCCTCGAGATCCTTCCAGCTCGGAATGATGACGATGTCGGCCTCGTCTAGCGCGGAAAGTCCATGCGGCCCCAGGATGCTCAGCCCGGCATCGGTATGAATGGGTCCCTCCTCCATCGCGCAGACACGGAAGTCGAAGCGCGGCAGTCCGAGCTTGGTGCGGTCCGCGCCGAACACCAGGCACGGCACGGAGAGATGAAACGGGCTGATGCCGTCGAAGGCGACGGCGGCGATGATCGGGTTCTTCATGACAAATATCGTTCCGTTGAAAGTCGAATGTCCCAATTCTTTCGAATGATGTCAATCGGGCCACTTTCTGGAGCCGAACCAGCCGACTAGCTTTGACCCATCAACACGATCGAAAGGAAACCGCCATGTCAGCTCCCGCCACCCAGCCACGCCGCGCGCTTGTCGTCGTCGATGTTCAGAACGACTACAATGGCGGCAATCTCGCTATCCAACATCCGCCATTCACCGAGACGATCGCCAATGTTGCGCGCGCCATGGATGCCGCCGCGGCGGCCGGCATCAAGATCGTCGTGGTCAGGCAGATGGCGCCCGAGACCTCGCCGATCTTCGCCAAGGGCAGCCATGGCGGCGAGTTGCATCCCGAGATGGCCAGGCGCGGCCGCGATCACTATGTCGAAAAGATGCTGCCTTCGGCCTTCACCGGCACGGATCTCGAGGCCGGGCTGCGCGCCAACGCCATCGATACGATCGCGGTCGTCGGTTACATGACCCACAATTGCGATCTGTCGACCATCATCCACGCGGTTCATATGGGCTTTGCCGTCGAGTTCCTTTCCGATGCCAGCGGCTCGGTGCCCTATGCCAACAGCGCCGGCTATGCATCGGCCGAGGACATCCACCGGGTGGTGAGCGTCGTCTTGCAGTCGCGCTTCGCCGCGGTGCTGAAGACCGCCGAGTGGATCGATTGCCTGAAGACCGGCGCCCTGCCCGAGCGCGACACGATCTATGCATCGAACCAGCGTGCCCTGCAGCGTAATGCCGCCTAGCTTGAACCGCTTTCGGACGGCAAGGCGCCGCCTGGATGCGGCGCCTTTTTCTTGGCGCGCCAAATATCCAGCAGAGCGTGAGCCATTTCACGGACGTCGCTCCGGTATTTTCGGAAAGTCACCGCGCATGTGAGTAAGCGCGGTTGGCTTTTTGGGGGCTGGATTGAAGGCGCGCGTGGCACGAACCATGGTCGTCCTGGCCCTCGCCGTCGGCGCGGCGCTGCTGCCATGGCCCGCTCTTGCGCAAGTCCCGCCGCATGCGCCGGGGACGATCTGCTTCACCCAGTTCTTCTGGTGCTGGGCGCAGCCGCCCGGACCGTCCGGCTATCCCTGCGGGTGCCCGTCGCAATATGGCTTCGTGCCGGGCTATCTTGGCTAGTCGTCGGGGGAAGCGATGACGACGTCCCACGATCCTCTTGTCTCTGGGTTGCTTGCCGACGCAAAGCTGGTTGCCGGCTACGGCCGCTACGGCGTGTTCAAGGACAGCGCGCTCTTCGCCGCCATCGGCGATGCGGAAAAGCTCAATGACGCGACCGCAAGCCAGCCCGAGGTCGTCAAGCTTCAGACAGTGTTCAACGACTGCTCCAACACCGTGCCGTTTTCCACGCTGGCCGCGCTCCGCACCGGCTGGTCGCCGGGCGACATGTCGCGGCGGACCGCGCTCGCGACCTATTTTCTCATAGCCCTGTCGGTGACGATGATGATCGTCATCGGCAAGCTGACCTATGTCTACAACAGGGGTGTCTCGATCAATGCAGAACTGCAGGAGATCGATAACAACGATTTCAGCGCCCGGTTCGGACAGTCGATCCGGCAGGTCTGGGCGACGAAGAAGCAATTGAGCTCGGCCGCCGCCCAGCAGGCGTCGGCGACCGATCTGACGCTTCTCAAGGATGCCTACTACAATTCCGTCGACAGCCTGCATTCGCTTGATCAACGTTTTTCCTCGCTGCTGGTGCGGGCGCAGGGGTTCATGACACAGGAAGCGCCATTCCCGCTCTGGGGCATGCAATGGGCCTATTGCAAGCTTTCGGCTTCGTCGGCCAAGGCGGGCGCGCCAATCGATTTCTCCAACCCCCGGCAGATGGCCATAGACCAGTTCTGCGGTCAGCAAATCGCGCTGGCGCAACAGCAAAGCGGGGCCGGGAACAGCCAGCCGCTCAAGCAGTCGGATTTCGATTGCAGGAACAACGGCAATACCGAAGGCGGCACGCAAGCCGTAAGCGCCACCGGCATCGCCGGCCAGGCCGAAGATGTGAACGCGGATTTCGATGAGGCGACACGCGATCTGCAGTGCGAAGGCGTCATCACCATCACGCCAAATTCGATTTCGACGCTGACACTGCAGGCCAAGACGCTCAGCGAGGTCCTCAGCCCCTATGCGCTGTGGATCCTGCCCGCGCTTTACGGCGCGCTTGGCGGCATCATGTTCCACATGCGCATGATCCTGAACCCGCTTTTGCCCAATCCGCCGCTGTCCCGGCTCATTCACCGCATCGCGCTCGGCGGGCTTGCCGGCATGATCCTCGCCTGGTTCATGGCGCCGGGGACCAAGCTCGGCGGCGAGGTGACCGGCATAGGATTCAGCCTGTTCACCTTCGCTTTCCTGTTCGGCTTCAGCCTCGATATCTTCTTCGCCATCCTCGACCAGTTCGTCTCGATGTCGGTCGCCGGCATCAAGAAGTTCGGCTCGCCCACGGTGGCATGAAGGCCGGCGAAACAAAAAGGGCGCCGCGATGAGGCGGCGCCCTTGGTCGTTCAATTCGAACGAAGTTTTAGAACAGGCCCTCGATCTGGCCGGCCTCGTTCAAGAAGATCTTTTCCGAAGACGGCGCCTTGGGCAGGCCGGGCATGGTCATGACCTCGCCGCAGATGATGACGACGAAGCCGGCGCCGGCCGAGAGCCTGACCTCGCGCACCGGCACGGTGTGGCCAGTCGGCGCGCCGCGCAGGTTCGGGTCGGTCGAGAAGGAATACTGGGTCTTGGCCATGCAGACCGGCAGATTGCCGTAGCCGGCTTCTTCCCACGCCTTGAGCTGATCGCGCACCGACTTGTCGGCGATCGCTTCCGAGCCGCGATAGATACGCTGGACGATGGTGTTGATCTTCTCGAACAGCGGCATGGCGTCGGGATAGAGCGGCGCGAACTGGGAGGCGCCGGATTCGGCGAGCGCCACCACCTTGTTGGCAAGGTCCTCGATGCCGGCCGAACCGTTGGCCCAGTGCTTGCACAGGATCGCCTCTTCGCCCATCGAGGCGACATAGTCCTTCATCGCCTGGATCTCGGCCTCGGTGTCGGAATAGAAGTGGTTGATGGCAACCACAGCCGGCACGCCGAACTGGCGGATGTTCTCGATGTGACGGCCGAGATTGGCGCAGCCCTTCTTGACCGCCTCGATGTTTTCCTTGCCGAGGTCTTCCTTCTTGACGCCGCCATTCATCTTCATGGCGCGCACGGTCGCGACGATGACCGCAGCGGACGGCTTCAGGCCCGCCTTGCGGCATTTGATGTCGAAGAATTTCTCCGCACCAAGGTCCGCGCCGAAGCCGGCTTCGGTGACGACATAGTCGGCGAGCTTGAGCGCCGTCGTGGTGGCGACGACGGAGTTGCAGCCATGCGCGATATTGGCGAACGGGCCGCCATGCACGAAGGCCGGGTTGTTCTCCAGCGTCTGCACCAGGTTGGGCTGCATGGCGTCCTTCAACAGCACCGCCATGGCGCCGTCGGCCTTGAGGTCGCGGGCATAGACCGGCGACTTGTCGCGGCGGTAGGCGACGATGATGTCGCCGAGGCGCTTCTCAAGGTCCTTGAGGTCGGTGGCCAGGCACAGGATCGCCATCACTTCCGAGGCGACGGTGATGTCGAAGCCGGCTTCGCGTGGATAGCCGTTGGCGACGCCGCCGAGCGAGCAGATGATCTCGCGCAACGCCCGGTCGTTCATGTCCATGACGCGGCGCCAGGCGACGCGGCGGGTGTCGATGCCGAGCTCGTTGCCCCAGTAGATGTGGTTGTCGATCAGCGCCGAGAGCAGATTGTGCGCGGTGGTGATGGCATGGAAGTCGCCGGTGAAATGGAGGTTCATGTCCTCCATCGGCACGACCTGCGCGTAGCCGCCGCCGGCGGCGCCACCCTTGACGCCGAAATTCGGGCCGAGCGAGGCTTCGCGGATACAGATGATCGCCTTCTTGCCGATGCGGTTCAGGCCGTCGCCGAGGCCGACGGTGGTGGTCGTCTTGCCTTCGCCGGCCGGCGTCGGGTTGATGGCGGTGACCAGGATCAGCTTGCCGTCCTTGTTGCCCTTGACCGACTTGATGAACTCGGCCGAGATTTTTGCCTTGTCGTGGCCATAGGGCAGAAGGTGTTCGGTCGGAATGCCGATCTTGGCGCCGATCTCCTGGATTTGTTTTTTCTTGGCGGCGCGCGCGATCTCGATGTCGGACTTCACTTCGGCCATGACGGCTTTCCTCTGGATTGGGCGTTGGAAGGGACTGTTTTGATCAATTGTGCATGTTTGGAACGCCGCACGGGCGCAGGGGTGTTTTCTAACCCTGTCGCTGCCTGGGCGTCAACTTTCATGCAACTATGTTTCCTGTAAAGAAAGAATATTGCTGTTCCCGGTGCGACCCTGTTCGGGTCTTCGACCCCAGTCGTTTGCGGCGTATAGAAGCCAGAGCGAAGGCCGTTCCGCCGTCTCAAAACAGCCGCTGAATACGCGAAAAGCGACAGAAGCGACGGCGCAAATCCACCATCGCTATCTTGGTCGAAGAGGCTGCTACTGCGTCAGCACGTTACTGATCTCGACCATGTTGGAGCGCACCCGCAGGATGTAGAAGCCCATCGTCGTCAGATGCGTCGGCAACAGCCAGCCATCCTCGCGGCCATTGGCGATGATGAAGGGCTGGATGCGCAGCGCCGAGACGAATTGCTGGTCCATCGTGTCCCACAGATTCTGCAGGTGCTTCTCCTTGATCACGTCGTCGAAGTCGGCCTGGGCGCCCTTCATCAGGCCGTAATAGGCGTAGAGCTGGCCATAGGCGAACCAGAAGCGGTCGTCGGCGCGGGTATCGAACCAGCCATTGTTGTGGTTTTCGGCGCGTTCCTTGAGGATGGCCGAGGTCGAGCCGATGTCCGAAGCGATGCGGTCGATATATTGCTTCAGATTGTCGGCGCGGGCGTCGAAGGTCGCCTGGCAGGTGGCGAGACGGGCGTTGAAGGAGCGCAGCTTGCGCACAGCGTCGCGATAATAGCTCGGCGTCGGCGTCTTGGGGCCGAACGGGTTCAGGCCGAAATACCAGGTGTATTCGTCGAACTGCAGATTGCCGCGCGCGTCCTGCAGGTCGGCGTCGATCTGCGAGGTCGTGCGAACGCGGCCGAGATTGTCGGCAAGCTCGGTCGCGGTGCGCCGCACCGCCTGGTTGATGCCGCGCTGGAAGGACGCCTTGTTGTCCATCCAGGGCGTGTTGTCCCAATCGATGCCGAACAGGCCGAGCTTGTAGAGGATCATCGACGAGATCCAGGCATTCTGGTTGACGTTGAAGTCCGTCAGATCGGCGGCAACCTGGGCGATGGCGGAGTTGCCGCAGGTCTTGGCCGTATCGGTGCCGCTGCCGGCCGAAACCTGCTCGCCCGCCGACACGTTCCGCTTCTCGAACGTGTAGGTGTCGGGATAGTTCGGGTTGAAATTGTTCCACCACTGGGTAGCGTAGAAGAAATTGGCGTAGAGGCCGATCAGCACCAGGAGGGCAAGACCGACCACGGCCTTCAGAATCCAGCCGCGTTGCCCGTACCAGCGCCCGACCCACATGAATGGCCACAGGATGACGCCGATGACGAAGCCGATGCCGCGGCCGATCCACTGGAATATCTGGGTGAAGAAGTTCACGATCGGGTCGAGCATGGCTGTGGCACCCCCTAGCATGATGCCAAAAAGTTGCAGACTTTTTGGATAACATCATGCGCCAAAACAATAAGTTAGAACGAAATGACGGTTCATTTCGTTCTAGTCAGTCAAGCCGTAAAGGCGCGCACGGAACGCCGCCTTTTCCTTCAAATATGTGGTTTTCAGAACGTCCACAACATGGCTTCTCCAGGCGTCGCTGAAGCCGTCATAGTCCTTGTAGAAACCCGGCTTGTTGAAGACGTAACGCGAAACGAAGTCCTGCGGCACGAAATCCGAGATCAACTGGTTGGTCAGCCAGGCATCGGGGTGGTCGGGCTTGGCGCGCACGACCAGGAATCGCTGGCGCGGCGGCACATCCTCGATCTTGAGATGGCCGAACTGGGCGATTTCGCGCTTGGCGGAATTGAGGAAGGGAAAGTTCCCGTCCTGGGCGATCAGATCGGCATGGCCGTGGATCCAGGTCTGCAGCCACACCTTGTCGACATCGGTCAGATTGCGGTTGGGCTCGGCGTCGCGGATCAGCGCGCGCACGACCATTTCTGCGCGATGCTCGAGATAGCCGGAAGCCTCGATCCATGAGGCGCGCGGCAGGTCGAGCCGGCCGGTGGCGGCCAGGAAGCGGAACACCTTGTCGGCGTCGTTGATCGACAGATAGCTTACCTGCCAGGGGCGCGAGCGGCGGAAGCCGGGGGCGGCCGGATCGCTGATCACCGTCGTCATATCGGGGTCGACGAAGACGTAGAGCCCGCCGAAATGGCTGGTCCAGTAGGCGTTGTGACGGAAGATAACCTGGTCCGGCACCAGCGCGTTCTCACGGATGTCGCCGCAGACCTTGGCAAGATCGACCATGCGCTGGAGCATGGCGTTGTCGCGCCAGGCGTCGGGCTCCTGCTTCAGCCGGTCGACCAGCTTACCGAGCTCGGCCGCCTTGCCCAGCACGTCCTCTGCCGACAGCACCTTGAACTCGACCTGGTTGATCGACAGCAGGTCCTCGATGTCGTTGACCTTGGGAACCGAGTCCTCGATCTCGCCGTAGATCACGTCCTTGATGGTCAGCGCGTCGATGGCGCGCTGGTTCTTCGACATGAACTCGAACATCAGCTGCGAGGTGTTGGAGAAGGCGGTATGCACCACCGGCAGGTCGATCTGCGACGGCGTCAGGATGATGAAGCGGCGGTTGACCTCGTTGGGGTCGAGATAGTCATAGTCGCCGCATTCCTCGGCGATCTCCGGCGAGAAGCCGGTGCGGTCGATCTGGAAGCTTGCGAGCTTGGTGGGCTCGAGGCCGAAGGCGGCAAGCGCCTTGTTGTAGCGCTGGATGAGGTGCGGCTCGTCGATGGTGAGCAAGCGGCCGTAGATCAGCTCGTTGTCGCGCAGAAGATCGGGCTTTTTGGCGTGGGTCATTCTTCCTTCTCCCCGTTCACGGGGAGAAGGTGCCCGAAGGGCGGATGAGGGGCGGCGCCGACGCTCATCGTCCCTGCTCCGAGGGTGCGGCCGGCAGAAACTTCGCATCGACACCGATCATTTTGCGATCCAGCCGACCATCCAAGGCTGCAACAATTGTGTCCAGCACGCTCGAAAGGCCGGTCAAAACATCTGCGTGCCATACTCTCAACACCGACCAACCGTTTTCGTTCATCGTCTCGTCTCTGTATCGATCCCTAGATCGGCCGGCATGTTGGCTGCCGTCGACCTCGACGACCAGATTGGCTTCACGGCAGGCGAAGTCCGCAAAATAAGGGCCGATCGGTAGCTGGCGAACAAATTTGTAGCCGTTCAAGCGCCGTCCTCGCAGTTCATGCCACAGCTTTTCCTCCGCATCGTTTTCGACTTTCCGAAGCTGACGGGCTCTCGCAACCTTTGGCCCATTTTTGCCACGCATGGCGCTGCCCCTCATCCGCCCGTTGGGCACCTTCTCCCCGTAAACGGGGAGAAGGAAAAGATCACCAAAGCCCCTTCTTCTTCAATTCCTCCATCTCGCGCGCCGCCCGCTCGCGCAGCCTTGCGTCGCGCAGGAGCTTCTCCACCGCGGCATCGTCGGACTTGTCGGAATAACGGAACTCGGAATCGGCGTAGCGGTTGATCTCCTGCATGACCATGTCCATCGAGAATGGTCCGCGCAGTTCCTCGATCATCGCCTTCTTGTCGTCGTAGCTCTTGTGCATGAAGGCTTCCGGCTTCTCGAACCAGTCGTCCGGCAGCTCGATATCCATGGCGCGCATCTTGATGGCATCGGTGACGTTCTTGATCGCGCGGCCGGTGAAGCGCGGCTCGGCGTCCTTGATCATATGCAGGTAGGTGCCGACATCGGCCATGGTCTTGGGCGCGCCGTTCTCCTTCATGTAGCGCTCATAGACCTTCATCAGCCCGTCTTCCCGCGGCTTCTCATGCTCTTCATAGGCCTCGCTCACCGCACGCTGGATCTCCTGCGCGGCATAGAGCTCGTGCTCGCCGAGCGGGATCTTGTGGTTCTTGCCGGCAAGCAGCACGAAGATGTCGATATAGTCGTCGCGGGTCTGCGGGCCATCGACCAGCCATCGCGCGCCGGCGCGTTGGCGCAGCGCATCGTCGACATTTTCCGGATAGTTGGAAAACATGCCGAAGGAGCAGTTGCCGCGCACCACGGTGGATGCACCGGCAAAGGCGTCCATCAAGACGCCGGTGATCTCCTGCTGGCCGGCCGAGGCGCGGTCGTCGGAACGGCGCGCCGCCACCTGGTCGATGTCGTCGATGGTGCCGAAGCCGATGACGCGCGGATTGAGCACGTTATTGATGAACTGGCGGCAGTTTTGGCCGGACTTGCCCTGATAGGACGAGATCTGGTCGACGCCGAAATTCTCGTAAGCAAAAGGATAGCCTGCGACCTGACAGTAGCCATTGACGAGGCCGGCGATCATCTGGATCAGCGTCGTCTTGCCGGTGCCCGGCGCGCCGTCGCCGATGAAGGTGAAGAGGAAGCCGCCAAGCTCGACGAAGGGATTGAGCTCGCGCTCGAAATCATAGGCCATCAGCATCTTGGCAAGTTTGACCGACTGGTATTTGGCGATGTGGTTGCCGACGACCTCTTCCGGCTTCTTGAAGGTCATCACCAGCGGCTTGGCGCGCTTGCCGGGCGCGACGTCGAAGCCGTCGAGGGTGAAATCGTCGACATCGATGCGGATATGCGCGTTCTCGAATGGGCCGATGCCGTCGAAGCGGCCCTTGCGCGCCAAGAGCCCGTCGATGGCGACCCGGGCAAAGGCCCGCGCCCGCGTCATCAGGTCCGCATCGTCCTTCGAGCCGGCGATCGCCTTGTCGAGGCCGGCGACGATCGACTTCACCGCGTCCTGCGGGGTGTCGAACAGGAAGTCGGGTTCGGGGCTGTCGTTCGGCGCCTCGCCGTCGCTGTCGATCAGCTGGAACAGGTAGGAAGCGAAGCTGAAGGCCGATACGTAAGCCGACGCCGACAGAAGCTTTTTGAACCTCGCGGCTTCGTCGCCTTCGAGCGGCGCGCGGACGTTCCTTGCCTGCAGGCTTTCGAGGTCGGAGCCTTCGGCGAAGACGTCGGATATGGCGAGCGCGATCGCCAGGCCGCGGCGGGCGCGGTAGAGCAGCGTGTGCTGCGGGATGCTCATCAGCTGGTCGTCGGGGTGGATGGCCGCGACCGTCTTCGACAGCTCGACCTCGCGCGTGCGGCGCACCGAACCGACCGACACGGTCGAGACGAAGCGTCGGTTGGTGCCGGCAAGCGCGGTGCCGGATTCGCGCGAGGGGTCCTCCAGCACGACGATGCGGGTGATGAAGCTCTGCGCGGTCGCGCGGTGCTTTTCGATTGCGGCTTCCGAGATCGTTGTCAGGCCGGTGTCCATGAAGGATGCTCCGCGGTTTGACGGTCAGACGTCGCTGATGACCTGTCCGTTGGACAGGATGTGGACCTTGTAGCCGGAAAAGATCTTTTGCGCCTCATCCGCGGCATAGAGCGCCTGGTAGGCCTCGTGCGGGATCAGCGCGTGGTTCTCGTAGCTCGACACGCCCTGGCGCGCCGCTTCGAGGTCGTCGGTGTTGATGAAGAATTCCTGCGTCGTCTTTTCGCTGGAGAACAGGCCCTTGCGGCCGGGTTTCTCGGCCTTGGAGAAGACCTCCTGGATGGTCCAGGTAAGCAGCCAGGCGTTTTCCGGCTTGCGCACCTTGGCCAGCACCTCGGTCACTGTCGAATTGTTGTCGGTGATGCCGGCCGAGTAGAAGGGGCCAAGCACCACGCGCCGCAGCTGCTTGGGATGCAGCGGCTCGAAATCCTTGTCGAGATTGACCGCAATCGTCGCCGGCGAGAGCGTATAGGCCGAGTTCTTCTCGGTGAAATCGTCGAAGCGGTGCGCAAGCTCCGGGTTGAGCAGGCCGTCGACGGGAAGCGGGATATCCACCCGCTCATTGAGCTTGCCGTTGCTGTCGACCAGCTGGCGCACCATGTTTTCGGAAGAATCCTCCACCGTCACCATATAGACCAGCGGCAGGTTGGCGCTGCCGTCGAACGTCGCCCAGTGGACGAGATAATAAGGCCGCATGGTCTTCGGGTTGACCGACACCTTGGCCGTCTGCGCCAGGGTAAACGGGCCGAAGGTCGCCTCACTCTTGACGTCCTCCAGATAGAGCCGCTCGGCCATCGATTTCTGCAGCGCCTCGGGAAACTCCTTGTGGCGCAGGATGAAGTCGGCCATCTCCTCGCGCAGTTCGCCCGCCTGCGGGATGTTGGCCAGGCGGGCATCGGCCTGCTGGCGGTCGTTTTCCAGCTCGAGCAGGTTCTGGAAAACGGGATAGCCGCTGTCGGCGCGCGAAATGCGGAACGTGTCCATGAAGCCCAGCCGGTTGCGCCAGCAGGCAAAGGACTTGTCCAGCCGCGCGATATACTCCGCGACGATCCTGGCGACGATGCCGTGCCGGTAAAGCGGCGAGCGGTCGTCGCGCATAAATACTTCCAGCCCGCTCAGCGCCGCTGTGATGGCGGAGAAATAGCGTGCCGCCGCGTCGTTTTCAGGTGTCATGTGGCTGCCGTGGAAATGAAGTCAGCGGCGCCCGCCTACGACTGCACGTAGTTTGCCGAATTGTGCTTCTTCATCACATCGTCGAAGCGGCGGGCGAAGGCATCGTCGGCGAGCTTCTTGCGGCGCTGGATGTCGGCTGAAGCCACCATGTTCTTCTCGTGCATCTCCAAGAGGTCACCGATGTGCTTCTGCGAGGCGGCGCCGATGCCGGCCATCGTCTCCTCGGCCGTGTTGTCGACCTGGCTGCCCAGTGTGTTGATCTTGTGGGCGACGTCCTGCTGGGCGGCGGTCTTCAGCGAATCTTCCAAGGCCTTGTACAGCACGATGCGCTGCTCGGTGTCGATGGTCAGCTTGTTGATCAGCGTCGACTGCGCGGCGATCTGGTTGTTGAGCGAATCGACGAAGGTCTGGAACATCGAAGTATAGCGCTCCAGCGTCTGGCTTTCGGCCAGCAGCTCCTGTTCCTTGGCCTGCTTTTCGTTGTATTCGGTCGCCATCTTCGAGCGTTCGCCCTCTAGC
The DNA here is from genome assembly GCF_006439385.1 of Mesorhizobium sp. B3-1-7. Lineage (NCBI taxonomy): Bacteria > Pseudomonadati > Pseudomonadota > Alphaproteobacteria > Hyphomicrobiales > Phyllobacteriaceae > Mesorhizobium > Mesorhizobium sp. B3-1-7. The sequence continues at coordinate 203,407 of NZ_VFTL01000002.1, read as the reverse complement.
TCGGTGCGCTCCTTCTGGGTTGTGGAGGCGGCGATCTTGTTTTCGATATCGAGCAGCTGAGGGTTCAATTCCTCGATGCGCTTCTGCACCGCTTCAAGATTGGTCATCGTCACCTTGCGGCGCTCGATAACCTGGGACAGGCTGGTCTCCGAGGTCTTGTAGCGCTGGTCGAGGACCTGCTTTTGCGCTTTCAGGATGCCGACGATGGTGTCCGACTTCGCTAAAAGCTCCTGCAGATTGCCGGCCAGCGACATGTTGCGGACGCGGTCGGTGCGCATGCGCTGCTTGCGCTGCGCCGAAAAGACACCGACGAAGTTTTCCCAGCCGGTGTAGTTCTTCATGCTTTCGAATTCGGCGCCGAAGACATTGGTGGCGTCCTCCAGCCCGATGATCAGGTCGGCGATGTTGCCTTCCATGACCTTCTGTTGCTTGAGCACGTCCTCGATGCGGGCGTTCTCGATGTCGAAATTGGCGTCGCCGATCTTCTTGTCGGCCTGGGCGAGCGTGTCGAGCACGGTGCCGGACTGCTCGATCTTGCTGCGCATGTCCTGCACGACCTGCTTGGTCTTGGCAATTTCGGCATCGAAATTCTGCAATGTCGCCATTGGGGCCTCCCGCTTCGGCATCCGGTTCCGTGTCGTGGCGGCGAATATATGTGGGGCTTCAAGGGATTGAAAGAAGGAAGACAAGGAGAAGCGTCGAAACAAAAGAATTGGTTGGATCCTTGAAAGGCAAGGCAAGCATACGCATGGCGCCTAGTAACGCGCACCATCATCGAACAGCTTTGGCTGATATGCCTTAAGGTCTTGTTTTTGCGAACGGCCATGAAACAGCGCCGGCAAATATCTTGCAGCGGCGATGCCCGTTTCGCCGGCGCCGGTCAAGGCTTGAAGCGGTTTTCGGACGACATCCGGCTCTAGGCAGCCTTCCGGCTCAGCCGCTCACAAAGCCGATGAAGTCGTCAGGCGCGGCGCGGCCCATCTCCTCTTCCCAATGCCGGCGGCAGAGCGAGACGTAGACATCCTTGCCGATCGCCACCTGATCGCCCTGTTTCGCCACCTTGCCTTCGGGACCCAGCCGCACGACCATCGTCGCCTTGCGCCCGCAACGGCAGATGGTGCGCACCTCGCGCAGGTCGTCGGCGATGGCGAGCAGCGCTCGCGAGCCGGAGAAGAGATTGCCCTGGAAATCGGTGCGCAGGCCGTAGCACATGACCGGAATATTCAGCCGGTCGGCGATGCGGGCGAGCTGCCAGACCTGCTCCTCCTCGAGGAACTGCGCCTCATCGACGAAGATGCAATGCACCGGGGCATGCCGGTGGCGCTCGGCGACCCTGGCATGGAGGTCGTCGCCGCCGCGGAACATCTCGGCCTCGGATTCGAGGCCGATGCGCGACGAGATCAATCCGGTGTCGCCCTTGCAGTAATGGCCGGCGACGAACAGCATCGTCGACATGCCGCGTTCGCGATAGTTGTAGGATGCCTGCAAAAGCATGGTCGTCTTGCCGGCGTTCATCGTCGCGTAGTGGAAATAAAGCTTGGCCATAGGTGCTTTTAAGCCGACTTGCCGCCGCGCGGGGAGAGGGCACCGGCTCCGTCCACCAAAAACTCCCTGCCGTTCAAAAACTCCATGTCGCTCAAAAGGGTGTCATGTCGCTTAATGACCAGCGCGCGCCGTTCATCGTGATGTTGAACCGCTTGAAACAACATCAAAATGGTGTTTGGCTGACGAAACAAGGCGGGCGCAAGAACCGTGACTTCGCTTTGCCTTAAGAATTGCAATGGGAGAAAGTTCATGTCGCGTATGAAATCTTTCGTCGCAGGCCTCGGCCTCGCGGCGCTTCTGTCCACGACCGCCGCTTATGCCGGCGATCCGGCGAGCTGCAAGGCGGTTCGGCTTTCCGATGTCGGCTGGACCGACATCCAGGCCACCACGGGGCTGGCCTCGGTGCTGCTCACCGCGCTCGGCTATGAGCCGCAGGTGATCCAGCTCTCGGTGCCGGTGACCATGGCTTCGCTGAAGAACAAGGACCTCGACGTCTTCCTCGGCAACTGGATGCCGTCGATGACCAACGACATCAAGGACTACACCGCCGACGGGTCGGTCGAGACGATCAGCACCAACCTGACCGGTGCAGGCTACGGCATCGTCGTGCCGACCTATGTCGCGGATGCCGGCGTCAAGACACTGACCGATCTCGGCAAGTTCAAGGACAAGTTCAACGGCAAGATCTACGGCATCGAGGCCGGCAATGACGGCAACCGCATCATCCTCGACATGATCAAGAACCCGAAGGACAACCTCGAAGGCTTCGAACTGGTCGAGTCGTCCGAAGCCGGCATGCTGACGCAGGCCGAGCAGTCGATGAAGAACAACGAGTGGATCGCCTTCCTCGGCTGGACGCCGCATCCGGTGATGGGCGCCATGAAGATCACCTATCTCGACGGCATGGGCGATAGCGGCTTCGGCGCCGCCACCGTCTATACCAATGTGCGCAAGGGCTACACCACCGAATGCCCGAACGCCGGCAAGTTCATCGCCAACCTGAAGTTCAATCTCGACATGGAAGGCGAGATGATGGACGCGATCCTGAAGGGCGGCGACGCCCAGACGGTGGCGACGGACTGGCTGAAGAAGCATCCTGACGCGGTCGCGCCCTGGATTGCCGGCGTCACCACTTTCGATGGCGGCGACGCGGCCGCTGCCGTCAAGACCGCGCTCGGAGGTTGAGCCGGCTTTGAATCCGGAACGATGATCCGGAAGAGGGCAGCCAGATAGAAAAGGCTGCCCTTTTTTCTTAAAGCGCATCGCGCTTTAAGTCTCTGTTTTACGCATGCCATTTTCCCAAAACCGCTGCACACTTTTGGGTGACATGCGTTAAGCTGCGAGAAGCTGACCGTGCGGCAAGCGCGGCAAAGCCGAGAGGGGAAAGATGGATCCGATTTCGAAATTCCTGACCGACTACAAAATCCCGATCGGGCCGTGGGGCAAGGCCTTCTTCGGCTTCCTGACCGACAATTTCGACACCATCTTCCGGGCGTTTTCAAACGGGCTGAACTTCATCCTCGACGGGGCGGTGGATCTGCTGCTGATGGTCCCGCCCGTACTTCTGGCGCTGGTCATCGCGATCATCGCCTGGCTGCTGCAGCGTTCGCGGCCGCTCGCCATCGGCGTCTTCCTGGGTCTGATCTTCATCATCAACCAGAATCTGTGGAAGCAGACCGTGCAGACGCTGGTGCTGGTGGTTGCGGCCGCCGCCATGGCCATGGCGATCGGCGTGCCGCTCGGCATCTGGGCCGCGCACAAGCCGAAGGTCTACCGGGTCATGCTGCCGGTGCTCGACCTGATGCAGACGCTGCCGACCTTCGTCTACCTGATCCCGGTGCTGACGCTGTTCGGCCTCGGCAACGCACCCGGCCTCATCGTCACCATCATCTTCGTCATCCCGACAGCCGTGCGCCTCACGCATCTCGGCGTGGTTTCAGTGCCCAAGGCGATCGTCGAAGCGGGCGAGGCGTTCGGAGCCACCAAGCGCCAGCTTCTGTGGAAGGTGGAGCTGCCGTCGGCGCTGCCGACCATCATGGCGGGCCTGACGCAATCGATCATGCTGTCGCTGTCGATGGTGGTGTTCGCCGCCCTGATCGGCGCCGGCGGCCTCGGCACCGAAATCAACCGCGCGCTCGGCTCGCGCCGCATCGATCTCGGGCTTGAGGCGGGCCTCGCCATCGTCGTGCTCGCCATCGTGCTCGACCGCATGACCCGCATCGGCGTTGGAGGCAAGAAATGACCGTCGCGGTTGATTTCAAGAATGTGGACATCGTCTTCGGCGCCGATCAGGCAGGTTCGCTGGCGATGATCGACAAGGGCGCTACGCGCGCCGAAATCCTTGAGAAGACCGGTAACGTGCTGGGTTGTGCCGGCGCCAGCCTCACCGTGCATGAAGGCGAGATATCGGTGCTGATGGGCCTGTCCGGCTCCGGCAAGTCGACGCTGCTGCGGGCCGTCAACCGGCTCAATGTGGTGTCGCGAGGCCAGGTGCTGGTCAAGGACGGCGACCGCACCGTCGATGTCGTCACCTGCGACGAGGCGACCTTGCGGCGGCTGCGGCAGAAGCAGGTGGCCATGGTGTTCCAGCAGTTCGGCCTGCTGCCCTGGCGCACGGTCGAGGAAAATGTCGGCTTCGGCCTCGAGCTTGCCGGCGTGCCGGAGGCGGAACGCAAGGCGCGCGTGCAGAAGCAGCTGCAGCTGGTCCATCTCGACCAATGGTCGAAGAAATATGCCCATGAGCTTTCGGGCGGCATGCAGCAGCGCGTCGGTCTTGCGCGCGCCTTCGCCACCGAGGCGCCGATCCTGTTGATGGACGAGCCGTTCTCGGCGCTCGACCCGCTGATCCGCACCAAGCTGCAGGATGAGTTGCTGCAACTGCAGGCCGAGCTGAAGAAGACCATCATCTTCGTCAGCCACGACCTCGAGGAGGCGCTGAAGATCGGCAGCCACATCACGATCATGGAGGGCGGCCGCATCGTCCAGACCGGCGCGCCGGAAGACATCGTGCTTAGGCCCGCCAACGACTATGTCCGCGACTTCATCGCCAATGTGAATCCGCTCTCGGTGCTGACGGCATGGAATGTGATGCGCGATCGCCGCGATCTCGAACAGGGCGAGAACGGCTGGGTGTGGCTGGACCGGCGCAAGACGACGCGCTTCAAGATCGACGACCACGGCCTGGTGGCCGCGGCCGAACGCGACGGCAAGCCGGCGGTGTGGGTCTCCTGCGCCGATGTCGAGGCCCAGCCGGAGGAGGGGGCCCAGGTGTTCTGGGCCAACCCCGGCACACCGCTGAAGACGGTGATGCTCGCCATGCACCGCTCGCAGACGGCGCCGGTGGCGCTGTTCGACGAAGGCTCGCGCTTCGTCGGCGCGATCGGCATCCGCGACGTGCTGAGCGCGGTGCTGCGGCGATAGGCTTCTTCGAAGGCGCCCGGGTCTCCGGTCTGGGCGCGCTGCCCGCGGCTTGTTTTCCGGTTCCTTCCAGCGCAGAATCTATCTGTTGTATGCCCATGCGCCGAGGGGGTGATGCCGACGTCGCGCACAGGGGTTCCAGGCGCGGTAGCGCTGTCGATGTTCGCCGGGATATCGCTCGCAAGCGGCGCGGCGTTTTCCCAAGGTTTTGTCATCGGCAATGGCGTCGTCGCCAGCCAGCAGACGATGGCCGCTGCCGGCGATACCGGCATCGTGCAGCCGAACGGGGCGATCGAGACATTCGGCGCCGGCATCGATGCCGTGCGGATGCTCAACTCGAACCAGCGGCTCACCAATGACGGGTTGATTGCAACCTTGGGCGGCACCGCCGCCAATGTGCATTCGCAAGACAGCAGCGCGACCATCCTCAACAACGGAGCCATCCTGGCGATAGGCGATGCCTCCATCGGCATCTTGTCGGAGGGCGGCAATGCGCACATCGTGAACAACGGCTCGATCGAAGCGCTTGGCGTCGCCACATACGGCATCATCAGCGACGCCCTGGGCGGGCGGGTGGACAACCGTGGCTTTATCGGCGTTTCAGGCACGGCCGCCGCAGGCATAATCGGCGATGGGCCGGACCTGGAGATAGACAACAGCGGCTCGATCGAGGCCTATGGGACCGCCGCCGCCGGGATCATCTGGCAGAGCAACGGTCTTCAACTGCAAAATTCCGGGTCGATCGTTGTGTCGGGGCTGGCTTCCGTCGGCATCGGCGCCAGCGGCAATGACATCGCAATTGCCAACAGCGGCACGGTCGATGTCTTCGGGACAGCCTCGACAGGCATAGGCACCCTGTTCGGCAACGCCACGATCGTCAATTCGGGTTCGGTCATCGTGGGGGGCGTGGGCGGTGTTGCCATCGCCGCCCAGGGCAGCAACTCTGTCGTCACCAATTCCGGCCGAGTCTTCGGCGACCAGAGCGTGGCGATCTATTTCGGCGCGCCCGACGCGGTGCTGAATCTTTTGGGCGGGACGGCCATTCAGGGGCCGATCGTCTTTTCCGGCGGCGGCAACACCGTCACCTTCGGCCCTGCACTGAATGCCGTCATGAGCTTTTCAGGAAGCGGCCTGCCGCAAACCGTGCTGACCGGTGGCAGGCCGTTCGTGACGAGCGGCGCCAGCGTGGCGGTGGTGGACATCACCGGGTTTGCCAGCAGCGGGCCGTTGGTCGAGGACCTTGTCGACGGCATAGCCGGTGTTGCCGAGGCGCGCATGTCCGCTCCAAGCGACGATTTGCCTGCGCCGCAAAAAGGTCCAGACGCCTGGATCTCGACATTCGGCGGGCTACGCTCCCAGGGCGGTTCCGGCGCATCGGCCGGATTCAGCGAGGCGCTTGGCGGCATGGTCGCCGGCGCCGAAACGCGCTCGGGCGACGGGTTCCTCGGTGGCTTGTTCATCGGAGGCGCCGCCGGATCGACCGAGGTCGATGACGACGCGCAGGAGATCGTCCATCGGGGCGTGTTCGCGGGCGGCTATCTCGGCTATGAGGGAGGCGTCAATTTTGCCGAAGCGGCATTCGTCGCCGGCGTGCTCCAGGAGCGCAGCCGCCGCCGTGTCGCGAACAATCTGGTGCTCGACGGCATCGAGACGGCGCGGGCGGATTTCAACGGCGTCTTCCTCAGCCCGTCGGTTACGCTCGGCACGCGGCTGCCGGTTTCGTCCGGTACGCTGATACCCAGCGTGCGGCTGCGTTACGCCGGGCTGTTCTTCGACGATTACACCGAGACCGGTTCGAACGGCGATCTCGCGGTCGCGCGGCGCAACGTCAACGTCTTCGAGGCGCGTGGCCAGCTCGCGCTGGCTTTGGCGCCCGTCAGCATGCCAAGCCAGACCTGGCAAACCACGCTTCGAGCGGGGATCGACGCTATCGCGCAAAGCAGCGATGACGTTTCGGCGACATTGTTCGGCCAGGACATCTCTTTTCCCGCCGGCGGCAAAAAATTTGTGTTGCGCGGCTTTGCCGGCGCGGACGTCGCGGCGGAGGTGAGCGCCGGCATGACGCTCAATGCTGGCTTCGAGGCGGGTTACGGGACCAACAATGCCTTCACCGTCCGCGGCCAGGCCCGTCTCAGCAAGGCTTTTTGAGGGAGCGGATCGACCAGCCCGGACCGCATTTGAAGGCTGGCACCCCGCCGCCGCAGGGAAGGTCGTCTACCGGCATATATATTTTTCGAAATCCATTCCGATTCCAGAAGCTCGTGCAGTAGAATATTGCTATGACCGCGCGGGCGATGCCCGGCGGTGTAAATGCAGCGGGGTATGCGACGATGATCTTCCGTCAGCTCTTCGATTCCGTCTCGGGCACCTACTCCTATCTGCTTGCCAGTCGGCGCGGCGGCGAGGCGCTGATCATCGATCCCGTGCTGGAGAAGGTCGAGCGCTATCTGCAGCTGGTCAATGAGCTGGACCTGAGGCTGGTCAAGGCGGTCGACACGCATCTTCATGCCGACCACATCACCGGCCTCGGCGCGCTGCGCGACAAGACGCATTGCGTGACCGTGATGGGCGAGCAGACCAAGGCCGACGTGGTGTCGATGCGGCTTGCCGACGGCGACAAGCTCGGCATCGAGGGACTGGCGCTCGACGTCATCTACACACCCGGCCACACCGACGATTCCTACAGCTTCATCCTGCCGGACCGGGTCTTCACCGGCGACACGCTGCTTATCCGCGGCACCGGCCGCACCGACTTCCAGAACGGCGATCCGCGCCAGCAATATGAATCGATCTTCGGCCGCCTGCTCAAGCTGCCCGACGAGACATTGATCTTCCCGGCACATGACTACAAGGGCGAGACCGTGTCGACGATCGGCGAGGAAAAGGCCTTCAATCCGCGCCTGCAGGTCAAGTCGGTCGACGAGTATGTGAACATCATGAACAATCTCAATCTGTCCAACCCGAAAATGATGGATGTGGCCGTGCCGGCCAACATGCGGGTCGGGCTGCACCAGGACGATATCGCCAGCCGCGGCTGGGCGGTGAGCGCGGAGCAGGCGCTGGCGATGATCGGGCGGCCCGACGTGGCGCTGATCGACCTGCGCGAGCAGACAGAACGCGAGCGGCACGGCGTCATTCCCGGCGCGATCCATCTGCCCTATGCGCGGCTGCAGGAAAACATCGCCGCCGGTGGCATGCTGCATGAACTGGCGAAGTCTACCAGCAAGCAGATCCTGTTCTATTGCGCCTTTGGCGAGCGCTCGGCGATGGCGGTGCAGGCAGCGCAGGATGTCGGTATCGCCAGTGCCCGCCACATCCAGGGCGGCATCGACGCCTGGCGCAAGGCCAGCGGGCCGCTGATGCATTAAAGCGCGTCGCGCGACGCGCTTTTAAGCCTTTGTTTTCATGCATGTCGTTATCGCAAAACCGCTGCACACTTTTGCGCGACATGCATTAGGCCCGATTGGATTCAATTCAGCCCGATCAGCTTCGCGCCATTCCGGAAGAGAGCCTCGCCATCCCGGTCGAAACGGAATGTCGCGATGAAGTCGTCGGCGCGATAATTCGGAAAGGTGTTGCGGATCATGGCGGCGTGATTCCGCGCCTCGTCCCGCCGGCCGGCCAGCGCCAGGCAATGGGCGGCGATCGCCAGGATGATGACATGAGCGTTTGGCCTCGCGGCCGCCTTCAGCGCCCATTCCGCGGCCTCGTTGTATTCGCCGAGCCGCGCATGCGCCATGGCGCGGGCGCCCATCATGCCGAACAGCAGCGGATCGAAGGGGCTGAGATGACGCGAATGATCGGACGAACCGATCGCCGATTGCGGGTCGCCCGACTGCGAATGGACGAAGGACAGCGCATAGTGGCCGAGCGCGAAATTGGGACTGAGGTCGACGGCGCTCGCCAGCTCGAGCAATGAACCGTCCTGCTCGCCGCGCAGCCACAGCGCCCGCCCCATGGCCCAATGGGCGGAAGGGTTGCGGTCGTCGACCAAAAGGCTCCGGCCGGCGCTTTCGAAGGCAAGCGCGGTCTCGCGATCGCGCTCGCCCCAGCGCTGGAAGGCATTCTGCCAATGGGTGAAGGACATGCCGGCATAGGCGCGCGCGAAAGTGGGATCGAGCTTCAACGCCTCGCCGAAGAAATGCTGCGCCAGCTCGTTTTCCTGGCGAGTGAAGCGATACATGTGCCAGAGGCCACGATGATAGGCCTCCCAGGCATTGAGCGAGTTTGGCGCTTTCAGCAATGCGCGGTTGCGCTCCACCGTCGCGATCTCGGCGGCGATCGAGGAGACGATGCTGTTGCCGATATCCTCGATAACGATGAAGATGTCGTCGGGATTGTGCTCGAAGGTCTCGGCCCAGACGATTCTCGCCGTGCGCACCTCGACGAGCTCAATGGAAACGACGATACGGCCCGGCCGGCTGCGCACCGAGCCCGTCGTGACATAGTCGACATTCAGCCTGCGTCCGGCATCTTCCGGCGCGATATTCTTCTCGGCGAGCGCGAAGACCGAGCCGCGGGCGATGACGAAGAAATCGCGAAGCTTGGCAAGCCGCGTGATGATGTCATGCGTGAGGCCGTCGGCGAGGCCGCCGCGGAAGCCGCCAGCGCCGGCGCTCTCCGCAAACGGCATCACCGCGAGCGACGCCCGGCGTGTCGCAACAGGCTCGGATTCGATAGCGGCGACGGGCGGCTCCGAGACCGGGAAAGCCGGCCCGGATCGGGCGCATGGCATTGCGCCGGCGTTCCGGGCTCTTATCTCCTGCCACGCCTCGCGCAATGGCGTGAAATCCAGCTCTTCCGAGTGGAACAGCTCCGCCGCCGTGGCAAGATGGTCCTCGCCGGCGCCGATCTGTCCGCGCCGGGCCAGATTTTCCAGTAGCGCCACATGCGCACGGCCATCGAAGGGTGCGAGCTCCAGCCATTTGTCGATATAGGCGCCGGCCTCGTCGGCTCCGGGCGGGACAAGACCGATGATGTGCTCCAGGACGGCGACATGGCACGCGCTGAAACGGCGGCGCTGCGCCGTCAGCCAACTGCCAAAATGCGGGCTGCGATCGAGCTCAAGACCGTCGAGAAAGTCGCCGGCGAAATGTTGCGAAAGCGCCTCTAACCGCATGAGATCGAGCGTCTCGACACCTTCGGCCACCGCCGCGGCGGCATCCAGCGCGTCCACATGGACACCGTCGAGGCGAAGCGTCACCGTATCGCCATGGGTTTCGACCCGGCGCCGATCCGGGTCGTCAAGCGCGGCGCGCAGCTTGCTCAGGCACCAGCGCAGCTCGCCGCGCGGATCGTTGGGCACGTCCCAGAAAAGTTCGCAAAGGCGGCTGCGGCTGACAGGGTGGGGCGCCAGCGCCAGATAGGCAAGCAGAGCGCGCAGCTTGCGCGACGAGGGCAAGGTAACGGGCACTCCATCGCGTGCAATCGTCAGTTGCCCGAGCAGCCTTACGGACAGGCCAACGGGGCCGTTCAGGCTCGATCGGGTGGATTCCACGTATGTTTCCACACTTTCTCCAACGCTGGCCAGTTGGTCCATAGTCTATCACCAAAGATGACAGGAGGCAGCCGGCAGCCCCATTCCGTGCCGGAACGCCGCCGTTGCCGCTTTTGCGGCAGATCAAGCAACCTATCGCGGCCAGGTGTCGAAACCGCGCCGCCAAAGCTGCCGGTTTGTAACCGGCACGTGAGGACATCGAGGAGAAAGCCATGTTGCATCAATTGAAAATCAGAACCACGTCCGGGCGCGGCCGTTTGTTCGACAGCATTCTCGATACGGTCGGCGACACGCCGGTCATCCGCATCAACAATCTCGGTCCGGGTCACGCGACGATCTATGTGAAGGCCGAGTTCTTCAACCCGGCGGCCTCGGTGAAGGACCGGCTGGCGCTCAACATCATCGAGGAAGGCGAGCGCAGCGGCAAGCTCAAGCCCGGCCAGACCGTGATCGAAGCGACGAGCGGCAACACCGGCATCGGCCTTGCCATGGTCTGCGCGCAGAAGGGCTATCCGCTGGTGGTGACGATGGCCGACAGCTTCTCCATCGAGCGCCGCAAGCTGATGCGCATGCTTGGCGCCAAGGTGGTGCTGACGCCGCGTGCCCAGAAGGGTTTCGGCATGTACAAGAAGGCGGTCGAGCTCGCCGAAGCCAATGGCTGGTTCCTGGCGCGCCAGTTCGAGACCGAGGCCAATGCCGCCATCCACGAGGCGACGACGGCGCGCGAGATCATCAATGATTTCGCCGGGTCGCGCCTCGACTATCTGGTCACCGGCTACGGCACCGGTGGCACGGTTGCCGGCGTCGGCCGCGTGCTGCGCCGAGAGCGGCCGGAGGTCAAGATCGTGCTGACCGAACCGGCGAATGCGCAGCTGATCGGCAGCGGCAAGCGCCAAGAGCGCGGTGCCGGCGGCGCGCCGGCCGCCAGCCATCCGGCCTTCGAACCGCATCCGATCCAGGGCTGGACGCCGGACTTCATTCCCAATGTGCTGCAGGAGGCGATCGACCAGCGCTACTATGACGAGGTGGTGCCGATCTCCGGTCCCGAAGGCATCAAATGGGCGAAGGCGCTGGCGCAGCAGGAAGGCATTTTCACCGGCATCTCCGGAGGCGCCACGTTTGCGGTGGCGCGGCAGATCGCGGGCACCGCGCCGGCCGGGTCGGTGATCCTGTGCATGCTGCCCGACACAGGCGAGCGTTACATGTCGACGCCGCTTTTCGACGGCATCGAGGCCGACATGGACGCCGAGGAAACAGCGCTGTCGCGCTCGACGCCGAGCTGTCAATTCGAAGCCTGACAACGCCGACCGCGACGCCGCCCCGCATGGCGGCGTCATTCTTTTACGCGCGGGTCGACCCGCGCCGGCGGGAGAGGCGAGATGGATACATTTCAGGAAGCGACGAACGCGGAAGAAACGCTCGATCCACCGGATTGGGCCGAGGTGGGAGCGCTGTCGCACCGGATCCTCGACGATGCCATCGCCTATCTCAAGGATGTCCGCGACCGGCCGGTCTGGCGCGGGATGCCGGCCGAGGTGCGGGCATTCTTCGGCGCACCCTTGCCGCGCTCGCCGGCGCCGGCGGCCGACGTCTATGACGACGTCGCCCGCAATTTGATGCCTTACCCGATGGGTAACGTCCATCCGCGTTTCTGGTCCTGGTACATGGGGTCCAGCAACTTCACCGGCGCGCTCGGCGACTTCCTGGCGGCGATCCAGGGTTCCAATCTCGGCGGCGGCAACCATGCCGCCGGACTGATGGACAGCCAGGTCGTCAACTGGATGAAGGAGATGGTCGGCTTCCCGACCTCGGCCAGCGGCACACTGGTCAGCGGCGGCTCGATGGCCAACATCATCGGCCTGACCGTGGCGCGCAACGTCAAGGCAGGCGTCGACGTGCGCGAACGTGGCGTCGGCGCCATCCCCAGGCCGCTGCGCTACTACGCTTCGGACCAGGTGCATTCCTGCCACCGTAAGGCCATGGAGCTGCTGGGCCTCGGCAACCGGGCGTTGCGGCGGATCCCGACCGACGCCGGGTTGCGCATCGATATCGCCGCGCTCAAGGCGGCAATCGCGGAGGACCGCGCGGCGGGATTCAAGCCGGCCTGCGTGATCGGCACCGCCGGCACCGTCAACACCGGCGCCGTCGACGACCTTCAGGCGCTGGCGAGCGTGGCGGCCGAAGAGGACCTCTGGTTCCATGTCGACGGGTGCATCGGCGCGCTGATCGCGATCGCGCCCGAGAGCCGATCGCTCGTCGCAGGCATCGAGCGGGCGGATTCCATCGCGCTCGATCCGCACAAATGGCTGCACGCGCCGTTCGAAGCCGGCTGCGCGCTGGTGCGGGACGCATCCGCGCACCGCAACACATTTGCCGTCACGCCGGAATATCTGGAATCGACGCCGCGCGGCCTCGCGTCCGGAGAGTGGCTGCACGATTACGGCTTGCAGACATCGCGCGGCTTCCGGGCGCTCAAAATCTGGATGGCGCTGAAGGAGCATGGCGTCGAAAAATTCGGCCGGCTGATCGACCAGAACATCGCCCAGGCCCGCCACCTCACCGGGTTGATCGAGGCGGAGCCGGCGCTGGAGCTGATGGCGCCGACCACCATCAACATCGTCAGCTTCCGCCACCGGCTGGCGGGCGCGTCCGAAGAGCGGCTAAAGGCTTTCAACACCGAGATCATGCTGAGACTTCAGGAGGAGGGCATCGCGGCCCTGTCCGACACGACCGTGCACGGCCGGCACTGCCTGAGGGTGGCGATTGCCAATCACCGCACGCGCCGCGACGATCTCGACCTGGTGGTCGGCGAGATGCTCCGGCTGGGACGGGAAATCGAGGCCGCGACACCGGCCTGAGGCACGCTCGGGAACCCGTCTCAGCTTACCGTCAGCGGCGCGCCGGGCAGATAAAGCGCGATCGGTCGGATCTCGTAGACGGCGCTTGGGTTGACGCGCTTGAGATCGCGCGCGGCGGCGATCGCCTCGTCAAGGCTCGCGCAGTTAAGCACATAGAGGCCCAGCAACTGCTCCTTGGTCTCGGCGAACGGGCCATCGATCACCATGGCGTCGGCCGGGCCGCGCAAAGTTACCGCCCCCGCCGTCGGGCCAAGCCTTGCCGCAGGCCCAAGCTTGCCGTCGCGAGTCAGCCTGTCGTTGACCTCCAGCAGGTCCTTCATCAGCGCCGCGTCCTCGTCGGGCGTCCAGGACTGCACAGTGTCTTCCACGTGATAGGCGAGGACGGCGTAGAACATGGGCGTGTCTTCCCTCGTGATCAGGCCGACCACACTATCACAAGGATGGTTCGACTGATCGAGGCGCGGACGGCGGACCGACGCCGCTCCTGACTCAAGCTGCCACCGGCAGCCGCAGCTCCGTCAGCAGGCCGCCGCCGGGGTAGTTGGAAAGATCGACCTCGCCGCCGGCGCCGCGGGCGATGTTGCGGGCGATGGTGAGGCCGAGGCCGAGACCGCCGGTGGTGCGGTTGCGCGATTCCTCCAGCCGCACGAAGGAGCCGAACACCGCGTCCAGCTTCTCCTGCGGGATGCCCGGGCCTTCGTCGCGGATCGAGAGCGTGATCGTGTCGCCCGATCGCCGCACGCCGAGATGCGCCTTCTTGCCGTAGGTCACCGCGTTCTGGATGAGATTGGTGATGCAGCGCCGCAGCGCCACCGGCCGCGCGATGCAGATCAGGCCGCGCGACGGGACCACGTCTTCGTCGAAGGATGCGCCGTCGAAGGAGTCCGCGACCGATTCCACCAGCGACCAGAAATCGATCCGCTCGGCCTTTTCCTCGGTCACCTCGAATTTGGCGAAGTCGATGACCGAGCTCGCGATGCTTTCGATGTCGGCAAGGTCATGCGCCAGCGCCTCGCGCGTGGGGGATCTACGCAACAGTTCGAGGCGCAGGCGCATCCGGGTCAGCGGCGTGCGCAGATCATGCGCCAGCGCCGCCGCGAGGTGCTCGCGGTCTTCGACATAATCGCGCAGCCGCATCTGCATGGCGTTGATCGCCTTTGCGGCGGCGCGGATCTCGCGGCTGCCGCTTTCGGCGATCGGCGGGCTTTTCAGGTCGTTGCCGATGCGGGTCACCGCCGTTTCCATCATCCGGTAGGGCGCGGTCAGCCGGCGCAGCGACCATATCGACATGACCACGATCAAACCGGCGATCAGCGAATAGAGCGGCAGGCTGTCGAGGCTGAGAATCGGTCCCGCCGGCGTGATCGGCTCAGTGAAATTCAGCCACTGGCCGTCGGAAAAGCGCAGCGAGGCGGTCAGTTTGTCGCTCTGCGCGAAATCCGCGGCCAGGACCAGGAGGTCGCGCTCGACCTGGCCGACATCCTTGTTCACCGCCTGGCCATCGGGAACATCCGCCTCCTGGGTGGCCGGATCGCGCCGCACGCGCGCATCGGTGATGCCGAACTTCGACAGGCGGCCGACCAGGATGTCCTCCAACTCGGCAAGTTGATCGTCGCCGGCGATCGAAGAGGTGACGGCGGGCGTGTCCGAAACCGTCAGCGCATAGGTCGAGTTGAACAGGCCGGACGCGGTTGCCTTGCGCTCTTCGGGCGTGGCGTCATGCATCAGCTGCACCAGCGAATAGGCGCGGTCGTTCAGCCGGTAGAGATCGACGACGCCGTTGGCGGCGGCTCGGTCGCGCGCCACGATGTAGAGCGTCGTCACCTGGCTGAGCATGAGGCCGGCAATGACGATGAGCAGCACCCAGACTGGCAGGGTCTGCGGCAGGAAGCGTCTCATTCGGACGTCGTCTCGGGCAGGAACTGATAGCCGCCGCTGCGCACGGTCAGGATCAGTTTCGGCGTCTTCGGATCGTCTTCCATCTTGCGGCGCAGGCGGCTCACCAGAATGTCGACGCTGCGGTCGAAGCTGTAGCCGGTGTCGCCGCCGGAGAGCTCGATCAGCTGCTCGCGGGTAAGCACGCGCTGCGCGCTCTTGACGAAGGTCTGCAGCAGGTTGAACTCCGCCATCGTCAGTTCCACCCGGACGTCGTCCGGCGCCGTCAGTCGGCGCCTCGCGCAATCCATGGTCCAGCCGGCAAAGCGGTAAATCTGCTTGGCCGTGGGGCGACGCGGCTCGGCGCTGCCGTTGCGTCTCAGCACGGCGCGGATGCGGGCCAAAAGCTCGCGCGGGTCGAAGGGCTTTGGCACGTAGTCGTCGGCGCCCATTTCAAGGCCCACAACGCGGTCGGTCGTTTCGGTGACCGCGGTCAGCATGATGATCGGCGTGGTGTAGTTGGCGCGGATCTCGCGGCAAAGCTCAAGCCCGCTTTTGCCGGGCAGCATCACGTCGAGAACGATCAGGTCTACCGGCGTGCGGCGCAGGACCGCTTCCATTTCGATGCCGTCGGCAGCCACCGTCGTGTGCAGCCCGCGCTTCTGGAAGAACTCCTGCAGCAGGTCGCGTATGCCCTTGTCGTCGTCGACGATCAGTATGTGTGCGTCCGATTTCACTCGAAACCTATGATTCTGTTGGCCGTGCATCCTTCGCCGGTCTCTCACACGATAGAATTCGGGCCACATCTTGGCCAGTGGCCTCGATCGTAGCGCCGGCCGGATTCCCCAGAAACAATCCAGAAACAAAATTCTACAGTCGGGAAAAACTGGTGAAAAATTTCAAGAGCATAACC
Organism: Mesorhizobium sp. B3-1-7; assembly: GCF_006439385.1. Taxonomy (NCBI): domain Bacteria; kingdom Pseudomonadati; phylum Pseudomonadota; class Alphaproteobacteria; order Hyphomicrobiales; family Phyllobacteriaceae; genus Mesorhizobium; species Mesorhizobium sp. B3-1-7. The sequence continues at coordinate 187,302 of NZ_VFTL01000002.1, read as the reverse complement.
GGTGCCGTGGCGGTCAGGTCATCGGCTGCGACGCAAGTTTCCGGAGTAACGGACAAGACCAATGCAGAGGTTCTGGATCAGCGTGACGGGTGCTTTGCTCAGCATATCGCTCATCACAGCAGCGGCCGGCGCCTCCACCGCTAAGGTCGCGCCGCTCACCCGGACCGAGCGTTGCACCAATCTGAGCCGTCAGGTTGACGAAGCCCTCGAAACCCATGCCGCGGCAACGCAGGTCACCGCGGCGAAAGCACTGCAAAGAAAGGGAAACCGGTTCTGCGCCAACAAGAAACAGGCGCAGGGAATCCGGATGCTCGCAAACGCTTTGAAGCTGCTTGGAGTGACACCGATCGATCCTGCTCAGTGACGCTCATCCAGACCTGCAAGAAAAAGGAAATGAAGCCATGAAGAAGTCCATCCTCTCCGCCCTCGGCCTCGGTGTTGCTCTCGCTTTCGCGATGCCGGCTCTCGGTAACGCCGCCGCCACGACGACCGCCGCCCCGGCTGCCTCGACCGCGACCACCACGGCTGCTCCGGCCGACAGCACCGCTGCGAAGCCGATGAAGAAAGTCGCTGCCAAGAAGGCCTGCAAGGTGACCAAGACGCACAAGTGCCCGGTCAAGAAGGCCAAGAAGGCTCCGGCGAAGAAGTCCTAATCCAGGCTTTCAGTCCTGATCCTTCAAAACCGCTCCGGCCGGTTCCGGCTGGAGCGGTCTTCCGGCGACCGAAGCCTGGCATCGGCAGATTTCGCCGCGCCGCTCCCGATCCTTAACCCGATCGCAATGCCGGTGCTGTAGGACAATCCGCATGAGGAAGCGGTTTTCGTCCCTGATGCGCTCGCTGACGCTCGGCGGCCTGATCGCCACCGGGGCGGCACGATCGTTGATCATCTTTACCGCAAGCCCCGTGCCGGATCCCGCCAGCGGCAGGACCGAACCCGAGCTTTTCGCTCCACTGATCTCCTCGAGCTTCGACTACATCACCCCGGCACAGTCCTGGATGCTGCTCGTGCTGACCGGCATAACGCTGATCGGCCTGGCCGGCTGGATATTCTTTGCCTTCATGGAGCGCGGCTCGGGCATGGATGGCGACGTCGGTTCAGGCAGATCGGGCACCCCGTTGCGCCGTCCGGTCGGACGCCAGGACCGTTGACCCATCGGCGGCGCTTCCCCACATAATATCGAACGTCCAATCCGTCGCTATCCACGCGGAGGGTTGGACGGGTGTTTTTCAGCGTGACAAAATGAGAGCGAGAACTCAGTTCCTCGCCGCCGGATCCGATGCCAGAAACCGTCATCAAGCCCCGCGTCAAGCCGCAGCCGAAGACCGAGCGGCCGAAACTCTACAAGGTCATCCTCGTCAATGACGATTTCACGCCGCGCGAGTTCGTGGTGACGGTGCTCAAGGGCGAGTTCAAACTCAGCGAAGACCAGGCGCACCGCGTCATGATCACCGCGCATACGCGCGGTGTCTGCGTCGTCGCGGTGTTCACCAAGGATATCGCCGAGACCAAGGCGACGCGGGCGACCGACGCCGGCAAGGCCAAGGGCTATCCGCTGCTGTTCACCACCGAGCCCGAAGAGTAGGGCGGAGGAGTTTCCCTTCTCCCACAAGAAGGGGAGAAGGAAGAAAGTGGTGTCACCGCCCTTCGCGATACCACATCGAGCCGATGGCGAGCAGCAGCAGGCCGAGGCCGAGGAAGCCGCCGAACAGAGGCACGCGCGATACGGCCTTGAGCGTGCTGTCGTCGGTGGTGCGCAGGCCGATCCAGTCGTCGCCCGAAGCGGCCGCGGAAGAGCGGACAGGGATGATCGACGGCAGCGTCACGCCGCCGGCGAGATTGCCGAGCGTCGACGACGGAGCCAGCCGCCGCACGCTGCCGCCGGTCGCCTCGGCAGGCGCCTTCAGCCTGTCCTCGGTCGAGATCACGTCGGAAAATTCCGGCGCGTTGATCGGGCCGACATGGGCAAGCGCGGTAAGGTCGCCATTGCCGATCTGGTAGAGGCCGATCTCGCCGGTCTGCAGGCTGCCGGTGAAGATACCGGGCTCGGCTTTCCCGAGCTTGACCGTCACCGCCTTGCCGGACGGCGTGATGACCTGGGCGGGACCCGGGTCGTCGCTCATCGTCTGGCGGCGGATTTCAAGCATCATGCCGCGGCCGTCGGCGGTCAGCCGCTCCTCTTCCAGTTCCGGCTCCTTCATCAGCCAGTGGGCGATGCGGCGATAAAGCTGGACATGCGGGCCACCGCCCTCGAAGCCGCGCGCCCACAGCCAGCCCTGGTCGGAGAGCAGCATGCCGACACGGCCTTCGCCCTTGCGGTCGAGCAGGAGCAGGGGCCGATCGTCAGCGCCTTTCATCACCACTTCGCCTTCCGGATTCTTGACGCCGATGGTGCGGAACCAGCGGCTCCAATGCGGCGGCTCGCTCGCCGAGCCGTCGAGCCCGCGCGTCACCGGATGGCGCTGGCCGAGATCGGTCAGGCGCGGATAGAAGGCCTTGTCCACCACCTCGCCGGTCGGCATGGCCGGCAGCGCGGCGTTCAGCGGCGTGCGGGCAATGGAGTTTTCGCCGGCGTATTCGGGGCCGGCGGCAATCAGCAGCGCGCCGCCCTTTTCGACATATTCGGAGATGTAATCGTAATAGAGGATCGGCAGCACGTCGCGGTGCTGGTAGCGGTCGAAGATGATCAGGTCGAAATCCTTGATCTTCTCGACGAACAGCTCGCGCGTCGGGAAGGCGATCAGCGACAGCTCGTTGATCGGCGTGCCGTCCTGCTTTTCCGGCGGGCGCAGAATGGTGAAGTGGACGAGATCGACCGATGCGTCCGACTTCAAAAGGTTGCGCCAGGTGCGCTCGCCGGCATGCGGCTCGCCGGAAACCAAGAGCACGCGCAGGTTCTCGCGGATGCCGTCGACCAAAGCGATCGCCCGGTTGTTGGCGTCGGTCAGTTCGCCGGGCTCCCGATCGATGCCGAGCTGGACGATGTTGCGGCCGGCATTGGGTATGGTGACCGAGAGCTTCATCGGCTGGCCGACGGTCGCGTGCTCGACCGAGACCTGCTCGCCATTGACCGAGACGCGCACGTCTACCGGAGCGCCATCGCCTTCCGTCGAAATGACGCGGTAGGTCATGTCGAGCGGCTTGCCCACGAGGCCGAAGCGCGGCGCGTTCTCGAAGCGGATGCGGCGGTCCTTCTCGTGCTCGTTGCCGGTGATCAGCGCATGCAGCGGCGCGTTGAACTCCGGTGCGCCGGCCGGCGCATCATGCACCTCGCCATCGGTGATCATGATCGCGCCGCCGATGCGCGACGGCGGCACGTCGCGGAAAGTGCCCTCCAGCGCGCTGAACAGCCTGGTTTCGGTGCGCTCGTCGGCGGCTTCGGACTTGCCGGCCTCGACGACACGGACATCGAACTGCTTGAAGCGGGCAAGACGCTGCTGCAACCCGGCCAGCGCCTCGTCGGTCTGCTTGGCGCGGTCGCCGATGTCCTGGCTCTGGCTGCGATCGACGACGAGAGCGACGACGCTCTTCAGTGCCTCGCGTTCCTCGGCGAGGAACACCGGGTTGAGCAATGCCGCGGCAAGCGCGAGCAACGCGATGAAGCGCAGCGCCGAGCCGCGTTGGCGGAACCACAGGCCGACCAGCGCCAGCAGCAGCAACGGCACGAAGAGAAGGCCAAACAGCGGCCAGGAAACCAGCGGTTCGAAGGAGATCGACCAGTTCATGACCTACTGCCCCAGCCGTTCGAGCAGCACGGGCACATGCACCTGATCGGATTTGTAATTGCCGGTCAGCATGTACATCATGATGTTGACGCCGGCACGCAGCGCATAGACGCGCTGCATCGGATCCGGCGGTACGGTCGGCAGCATCGGATCGCCGTTCTCGTCGATGGCCCAGGCGCCGGCGAAGTCATTGGCGGTGATCATGATCGGCGAGACGCCGTCGCCGGTGCGCACCGGGCGGTTCTCGGTGTTGCTGGCCTCGAGCGAGGCCTCGACCCAGAGCGGGCTGCCATTGAAGCGGCCGGGGAACTCCGGAAGGATGAAGAAGGATTTGGTCAGCACGTGGTCCGACGGCACCGGCTCCAGCGGCGGCACGTTGAGATTGCCGAGGATGTCGCGTAGCCGCTCGGTCGCCGGGCTTGCCGAGCCGGCGCCGATGCCGTTCGAGAACTGGTCGCGCGTATCGAACAGAACCGTACCGCCCTGCTGCATATAGGCGTCGATGCGGGCGATCGCCGCCTGGCTGGGCATAGGCGCCGACGCGTCGATCGGCCAATAGATCAGCGGAAAGAAGGACAGCTCGTCCTTGGCGATGTCGACGCCCGCCGGCGGACCGGGCTCAAGCGCGGTCTTCTCGATGAGGAAGCGCGTGAGGCCTTCGAGGCCGGCGCGGCTGATCGAATCGACGCCGGGCTCGCCGGTGATCACATAGGCGATGCGGGTTTTCGAAATGTCGTCGATCGCCTGGGCGTCGCCAGGTTTCGAATCGTCGGCGCGGGCAACGTCGGCGTGGCCGAAGAGCCCACCGAGCACGACCAGAACGGCCGCGGCGGTTGCTACAGCTTTAGCGCGGCGCGGCCGGCGCGCCAGCAGCCCGCCCATCCAGAACACCGCCAAGGTGTCGAGCACCATCAACAGGAGCGCGATGGCGACGAGCGGCCCTTTGAGGTTTTCCGATTCGTCGAAGGCATAGGGGACGGTTGTCACCGGCAGCGAAACCTGCGGGCGCGCCAGCGGCGCGAATGTGCTCGAAGCGTTGAGCAAATTATGCGCGAACACACCGGTCTCCGAGCCGTAAAGGCCTGGCGGGTTTTCCAGCGTCACCGGCAGCGGACCGGCGCCGGGCACCAGCGGCCGCGCATCGGGCGAGGGCGGCGTCAGCGTGCCGTCGGCGCCGATCATACGGTAGGGCGCGAGCGACGCCGCGGCGGCTTCGGCATTGGCGATCGCGGCGCCCTGGTTGCGCGACAATTGCACGACGCGCCGCAGCATCTCGACGAAGCTGCCGGAGATCGGCAGGTTCGACCAGGTCGCCTCGGGCGTGACATGGAAGAGCACCAGGGTGCCTTTGTTCTTCTTCATGCCCGTCACCAGTGGCGTGCCGTCGGCAAGCGTGGCCCAGGTGCGCTCGACGATGTCGGGCGTCGGCTCGGCCAGAACCTGCCGGCTGACTGTCACCTCGGAAGGCGGTGAAAGATCGGCAAAGGGGCCGTTCTTTGGGAATTCGGTCACCGCCTGCGGCGTCGTCCAAGACAGCGCGCCGCCCAGCGCGCGCTCGCCGCTGCGCAGCCTGACCGGCAGGAGGTCGTCGTCATTGCCGGCCGCGGCGAGGCGCGGGCCGGCAAAGCGCATCAGCGTGCCGCCCTTGTCGACCCAGTCGACCAGCCGCTGCTTGACCTGTTCCGGGATGGTGCCGACATCGGCCATGATGATCATCGCCGGCTTCTGGTCGAGAAGCTGCGGAATGGCGTCGGCGAGATCGGCGCTCGACGGCTCGACCAGATCGGCAAAGGGCTGCAGGGCGCGGCGGATATAGTAGAGCGGCGACAGAAGCGGCTGCGCCTGGTCGGCCTCGGCCTGCGACAGAAGGCCGACGCGCCGGCGTTTCGAACTCTCGTCGAGCACGCGCACGGCGCCGGCCTGGCGCTCGCCGTCGAGCGCGATCGAGGCGAAATCGTTGCGCAGTTCGAACGGGACCGCCATCGTGGCCGTGGTCGCGGCCTCGCCAGGCGCGAAGGTCAGCGTCGCATCGGCGATGCGGCGGCCCTTGTCGTCGAAGGCGCCTGCGGTGACCTGCGCCGGGGCCGGATCGCCCGGCGCGCGGATGGCGGTCAGCGCGAAGCCGTCGACCTGGTTGTCGGCGCCAATCAGGCCGGTCAGCGAAGGCCGGTCGGAAATGGCCCAAACCAGCCGTGTCGCGTTCTTTTCGAGCAGCGTCTTGAAAGCGGCCTCGTCGCCTTTGGCGGCAAGGCCATCCGCGAGCACGGCAACGCTGGCGCCGGGCAGGCGCTCCAACGCGGCGGCGACACGGGCGTAGACGGCGGGCCTGTCGGTGGGGATTGGCCGCGGCTTTGCCGCGCGCAGATGGTCGAGCGCGGCCGAGGCATCGAAGGGGCCGATCTCGGCATTGGGCTTCTCGGCAGTGAAGGCGATCACGACCGGCACGCCGTTCGAGCCGGCGTCGGCGATCAGCCGCTCGGCGGTGGCCACGCGCTTGTTCCAGTCGGCGGCGCTTGCCCAGCCATTGTCGATGACAAGCGCCAGGGCCGCGCCTTCCGCCGGCAGTTTTTCGCGCGGATTGAAGACCGGCTCGGCCAACGCCATCACGACAAGCGCCGCCATCAGCAACCGAAGCAGCGTCAACCACCACGGGCTTTGCTGCGGGGTTTCCTCGCGCCTCAGGACCCGGGCGAGGATTTTCAACGGCGGGAACACTTCCGTTTGCGGCTTGGGCGGGGTGAGCCGCAGCAACCACCAGATCACCGGCAGCGCCAGAAGTCCCCACAGCACCAGGGGCGCCCCGAAGGAAAGCGGCAGCCAGCTCATGCGACCGCCTTTCCGACATTATTGCTACCGTCGGCGGTCAGCGCCATGTGGATGCGCACCAGCGCCTCGGAGGCGAGGCGGTCGGTGTGGTTGACGGTATAGCTCCAGCCGAGACGCTTGCACCAGGCGGCCAATTCCTCGCGGCGGGCCCGGTAAAGCAGGCGGTATTCCTCGGCCAGCATCTCAGCTCGTCCGGCGGTCAGCTTGTCGCCGGTCTCGGGATCGGTGAACTCGGTGCGGCCGGCATAGGGGAAGGTTTCCTCGGCCGGATCGGCCACCTCGATCAGATGCGCGCGCACGCCGTGGCGCGCCAGCACGTCGAGCCAGGCCATGGTTTCCTCGACCGGATCGAGGAAATCGCTGACAAGCACGATGTCGCAGAAACGGCGGATGGCCGACAGATCGGGCTTGGCGGGAAGCGCGGCGGCGTGGCTCAGCTGGGCGGCGATGCGCTCGGCGCCGTTGCGGGCTGTGAACGGGTCCGTCAGGCCCGGCCAGGCGATGCGCTCGCCGCTGCGCGACAAAAGCTCGGCCAAGGCGAGCGCCAGCACCAGCGCGCGCGATTCCTTGGAAACGCTGACGCCGGCCGATTTGTAGAGCATCGAAGGCGATGGGTCGGCCCAGAGCCAGACGGTGTGCGCGGCCTCCCATTCGCGGTCGCGCACATAGGTGTGGTCGTCCCTGGCGGAGCGGCGCCAGTCGATGCGCGAGGAATCGCCTTCGACATAGGGCCGGAACTGCCAGAAATTCTCGCCGATGCCGCGCTTGCGGCGGCCGTGCCAGCCGGCGATCACCGTGTTGACGATACGGCGCGCCTCGACCAGCAGGTCGGGCACCAATGAAGCCCGCAACCGGCCACGGGCGAGCGCATCGCGCGTCGCAACCGGTGCCTGGACCTCGCCTATTCGACCCATCAGATGCCTTTTGCCAGCTTCGCCACCACGTCACGCACGGAAGTGCCTTCGGCGCGGGCGGCGAAAGTCAGCGCCATGCGATGCTGCAGCGCCGGTTCGGCCAAGGCGCGGACGTCGTCGACCGAAGGTGCCAACCTGCCATCATATAGGGCGCGCGCGCGGGCGCACAGGGTGAGCGCCTGGCTGGCGCGGGGCCCTGGCCCCCAGGCGACGTGCTTGTCCGTCTCGGCATTGCCCTGGCCGGGCCGGGCCGAGCGCACCAGCTTGAGGATCGCCTCGACGACGCTTTCCGGCACCGGCATGCGGCGGATCAGTGTCTGGATTTCCCTCAGTCTGGCCGGCTGCAGCACATTGTCGGCCTTGGCTTCGTCGACGCCGGTGGTTTCGAGCAGGATACGGCGCTCCGCCTCGATCTCCGGATAGAGGATGTCGACCTGCATCAGGAAGCGGTCGAGCTGGGCTTCCGGCAGCGGGTAGGTGCCTTCCTGTTCCAGCGGGTTCTGCGTCGCAAGCACGTGGAAGGGCGCGGGCAGGTCGTGGCGGGCGCCGGCGATGGTGACATGATATTCCTGCATCGCCTGCAGCAGCGCCGATTGCGTGCGCGGCGAGGCGCGGTTGATCTCGTCGGCCATCAGCAATTGCGTGAAGATCGGTCCGGAAATGAAGCGGAAGGAGCGCTTGCCGAACTCGTCCTGCTCCATCACCTCGGAACCGAGGATGTCCGACGGCATCAGGTCGGGCGTGAACTGGACGCGGCGCGAATCGAGGCCGAGCACGATGCCCAGCGTTTCGACCAGCTTGGTCTTGGCGAGGCCGGGCACGCCGACCAGCAGAGCATGGCCGCCCGCCAGCAGCGCCACCAGCGTGCGCTCGACGACCGCCTCCTGGCCGAAGATCACCCGGCCGACCGCGTCGCGGACCCTGGAGATGTCGGCCAACGCCTTTTCGGCTTCCTCGATCATCGCTTTTTCGCTGATCGGGCTTTCCTTGATCATCACGCTCATGCCGTTCGATCCTTGTGGTTGGAAATACCGGCCTGCACTCTCAATGCTGCAGAATGCCGCGATTCGGCCTCGCCTGGCGCCTGTATTCGAACTTAAATCACAGACTTGGACGGACAAGGCTGACAATCGGGACAACAGTGACTATTTCGTGACCATGGCCGAACGCAGCGAACATCGTGAACAAACACCGGGCGAACGGAGTCCGGGCGAGCAGAGCCTGACCGGCGCCACCGAGGCACGCGGCCTGGAGGCGCTGATCTCGCGCGCGGCCCGGGCCGGCAAGGGGCCGGCGCCGGTCGAGCGCTGGAATCCGGAATTCTGCGGCGACCTCGACATGGAGATCAAGGCCGACGGGACCTGGTTCTATCTCGGCACGCCGATCGGCCGCATGCCGCTGGTGCAGCTCTTTTCCAGCGTGCTGCGCAAGGATGCCGACGGAAAGACCTACCTTGTGACGCCGGTCGAGCGGGTCGGGATCCGCGTCGTCGACGCCCCCTTCATCGCCGTCGAAATGAACGTGTCCGGAAGTGGGAACGACCAGGTTATCACCTTCCGCACCAATGTCGGCGACGTCGTCGCCGCCGGCCCCGGCCATCCGCTGCGCTTCGTCGACGAAGACGAAACCGGCGGACTGAAGCCCTATGTGTTGGTGCGCGGACGGCTGGAGGCGCTGGTGGCGCGGCCGGTGATGTATGAACTGGTCGAGCATGGCGAGGAGATCGACATCGACGGCAGGGCGATGTTCGCCGTCCGCTCGGGCGGCGAGGTCTATCCGATCATGCCGGCCGAGAAACTGAAGCGGCTGAGCGCGTGATGGACCAGGTGACGCCGGCGCCGTTTTCGATCGCTGACTTTCGTGCCCGCGTCGCGGCGCAGGCGGCGATCGTCCCTGGCGACGATTTCGGCGACCATCGCTTCAATCCCGGCCATCCCAGGCTCAAACATGTCAAGCCGCTGCGCGACGCGGCGGTGCTGATTCCGGTGATCGACCGTGCCAAGGGCGCCATGGTGCTGCTCACCAAGCGCGCCGAGAAGCTGCGCAGCCATTCCGGCCAGGTGGCTTTCCCAGGCGGCACGATCGATCCGACCGATCCCGGCCCCGAGGCCACGGCGCTGCGCGAGACCTTCGAGGAGATCGGCCTCGAGCCGGATTTCATCGAGATCATCGGCCGCATGCCCGACTACGTCTCCGGCAGCGGCTACCGCATCGTGCCGGTGCTTGCCATCGTGCGGCCGGGTTTTTCGCTGACGCTCAATGCCGACGAGGTCGATGCGGCCTTCGAGGTGCCCCTGAGTTTCCTGATGGACCCCGCCAACCACGCGCGCGACAGCCGTTTCTGGAACGACCTCGAATGGTTCTTCTACGATATGCCCTATGGCGGCCAGCGCATCTGGGGCGTCACCGCCGGCATCGTCCGCACGCTCTATGAAAGGCTCTATGCGTGAGCGCTGAGGTGTCTCTCTCGGGCAGGGCCGATTGGCTGGCCGAAAAGCATCTGCAGAAGCTGCTTGCCGCGCTGAAGGAGGGCGGCGAGGAAGCGCGTATCGCCGGCGGCGCGGTGCGCAACACGCTGATCGGCCAACGGGTCGCCGATGTCGACATCGCCACGACCACGGTGCCCGAGGAAACGATCAGACGCGCCAAGGCCGTCGGCTTCAAGACGGTGCCGACAGGCATCGATCATGGCACGGTCACAGTGGTCGCGGGCGGCAAGCCCTATGAGGTGACGACGCTGCGCGCCGATATTGAGACCGACGGGCGACGGGCAAAAGTGATTTTCGGACGTGACTGGAAAGCCGACGCCGAGCGGCGCGACTTTACCATCAACGCCCTCTATGCCGAAGCGGACGGCACGGTCATCGACCTGGTCGGCGGCATCGCCGACATCGAAGCGCGGCGGCTGCGTTTCATCGGCGACGCGGAGGCGCGCATCCGCGAGGATTATCTGCGCATCCTGCGCTTTTTCCGCTTCTTTGCCTGGTATGGCGAAGGACGGCCGGACGCGGAAGGGCTGAAGGCCTGCGCCAGGCTGAAGGATGGGCTTGCGCGGCTTTCAGCCGAACGCGTCTGGTCCGAACTGAAGAAGCTCTTGTCGGCTCCGGATCCCTCGCGCGCGCTCTTGTGGATGCGCCAGGCTGGCGTGCTCACCGCCGTGCTGCCGGAAAGCGAGAAATGGGGCATCGACGCCATCCATGGCCTGATCAAGGCTGGAGAGGATCTCGGCTGGATCGCCGATCCGGTGCTGAGGCTGGAGGCGATCGTCCCGCCCGATGCCGTGCGTATGAAGACGCTTGGCGAGAGGCTGCGACTTTCGAACGAGGATGCCGATCGCCTGCGGCATTGGGCGCTGACCGTTGCGCCGGATGCCAAGGCGACCGAGACCGAACTGGCCAAGAAACTCTATTACGGCGATCGCGACAGCTATCTCGACCGTATTCGTCTGGCGCTTGCCGCCGCGCGGACGCGTGCCGTCGAGGACAATCAGGCGATGATGGAAGCCGGCGGCTTTTCACGCCTGCTCAATTTCACGCTCAAGTGGGAAAAGCCGGTGTTCCCGATCAAAGGCGCCGACCTGACCGAGCTTGGCGCGTCGCCGGGGCCCAAGCTCGGCGCCACGCTGAAGAACCTCGAGAAGGAATGGATGGAGTCAGGCTTCACCCTGGAACGCGGCGCGCTGATGGAACGCGCCGCGCAGGCGCTGGAGCTTTAGACGGCCGGAGCGCCGGCGCCCGTCAACGTATCGCCACGGGAGCCAGGGCGCGCGCGAGGCTTGCCTCGCCTTTGCCGTAGATGGACGGGTCGTAATTGACCAGCGTGTCGGTGCGGGCCGTGTTGAGCAGGTCGTTGGTGATCTGAACCGGCGTTGCCTTGGTGAACTTGCTGCCGATGATCGCGGCGTAGCCCGAGATGATCGGCGCGGCGAACGAAGTTCCGTAAAGACCGGTCTTGTTGCCCTCGACGCCGACCACCAGGAAGTGGCTCTGCACAGCCGTGTTGGAGCCGGCATAGTCGGAATACCAGGCTAGCTGAGCCTTGTTGGCCGTCGTGCCGTTGGTCGAAAGCGCGCCGACGAAGATCGCCGTCGATTTGCCGATCAGGGCAAGGTCGAGGTAGTCCTGCTGCCCGCCCGTGACTCCACCGACAGCGACCGCGTCGTTGCCGGCCGCCTTCGAGACGATGGCAGAGCCTTTGGTTGCATAGGAGATGATCGACGCCTCCTCCGGGGCCCAGCCGATCTGGTTCACGCCGTAACCCGCGGTGGTGTACATGCCGTAGCTGAGGTTGAGCACGTTGCGGCCGGCGGCCAGCGGGACGGCCGTGCCCGTCGAGAAATCCTTGGAGCGGATGGTCGCCGCGGGAGCGATCATGCCGGCCTCCTCGCGCGTCCATTCACCGTGCCGCTGGGTCTGCACGCCGATGCCGAAATTGCCGGAAAAGCGCGACGAACTGCTGAAGTCGTCGACCATGGTGATGGTGACGCCCTTGCCCTTGTAGCCGGCTGCCCACGCGGCGCCGACGTCGGGGCTCATCCAGCTCTGCACGGCTTGCGTCGTCCGCGCGGCCGGGATCGTTGCGCTCACGCAGATCGACCCGCCGCCATGGCAGAGTGCAGCCATTTCGTCCGGGCTGAGAGCTTCCTGCGCCGATGCCATCGGTGCCGAAAGGATGGCAAGGGCAGCGGCGAGGCCGAACTTCAAGGACTTAACCGACATGTTCATTCTCCAGTCAGACAGAACCAGGACGGACGATCGTGAATTTCGGGACAAGATGATTTCATCCGCGGCCCCTCCGATCAGAAAGTGAGACGGTAGTTCAGCCAGAGATGCATGCTCTCCGGCTTCGCGCTGACCAGATATTTCAGCGTTTCCTCGGGCGCCGTCTCGCCCGCCGCCAGCCGGCAGTTGACGCTGTAGGTTCCGAACTCGCCGTAGTCGGCCTCGCAGGGCTTTTCGGTCAGGTTGCCGCCGATGACCGAGGTGACCGACAGGGACAGGGTGCTGTTCGGATTGGGATGGACCTGAGTGAGAAAACCAAGCTTGAGACTGGGCTCGATGCTGTATTTCTCGCCTTGTTCCCCAGTGCCAAATCCCCAAAGAAAGCCGGTATCGGGCGTGATCTGGGTAAGAAGATCGACATGCATGTCGACCCAGCTCGCGTGATACCAACGGCTGAAGGAGATCCAGCTTCCGCTCTGCAGCTCATAGCCGCCGTTGCCGAGGCCCCTGGCGCGGTCGCTGAGCGGAGAACCCTGATGGATATCGACGAGCGAGGTGGTCCATTCCTGCGCTGTCGCAGCGGACGCCAAGAGGAAGGCGCACGACAGGAGCACCGCCGTGCAGAGACCGCCTCGGATGTCGGATCGCTCGCGCATGCGCGAAGCACCTCGCCCCACCATTCCGGACAGCGCCTTGATGGCGAAGGGCTTCTCGGGCAGCCGCCTCTGGCCGGATCATGCGCGGGAGAATCGCACGCAGATCGTTACCGCCAGGTTATCTAAGCTGTTACGAATATAAGAATTCGTTGGAATTACGCATAAACTATGACTTCGCCGGCGATCGGAGGATCGCCGGCGAAAAGGGCGGGATGCGCCGGAAGCAACGACCCGCCATCGCGCCTGTCGGCCGGTGACGTTTGGAAGCCTGCGATCTGGCCCGATCAGGCGGCGTCGCGAACTTTCTGGATGCGCGAGCGGATCGCCTCGATCATGGTCTCGCGAATAACGGTTTCGCCATGCGTCTCGCGCATATGCTCGACGGCGCGGCGCATGACCTCCGCTTCCTCGTCGGCGCGCGTGTGCCAGTCACAGCCGGGAACCAGCGATCCGCATTGGAATTCCTTCATGACTCTTCCTTTCCTAGCGCGGGTGGTTCGACCTTGGCCGGCCGGCCGCCCCTGATTTTTTCTTGGCAGTCCGGGAGGGAAACGGCGGCGCGCCTCTTCCGGTTGCTCTGCCGGACTACCATAACACGTGTCGGACGGTTCGGTTGCATCGAAAGTCCCCAATCCCGGAATGGAAGGAAAGGCGGAGCACTATGCCCCGCCTTTCCCCGCTGCCTGAGAACTGGACCTTCAGAGCAAGGTCGTTACTTCATGATCTTGACGGCCTCGGCGATTTTGTTCTTGCCGCTCATGTCCCAGGACACGCGGACCTTCTCGCCGGCCTGAACGCCGGGATCCTTGAAGGCCTTGGACAGCTTGAATGTCGACCCATCGTCCAGAACAAGGCTCATGGCCGTTCCATCAAAGCTCTTGACGGTGCCGGTGGTGTGCTTCACCGCCGCGAACGCGGCGCCACCGGAGGCGAGAAAGGCGGCGGCTGCTGCCGTCACGATAAGCTTGCGCATGGCATACTCTCCTGGAAACAAGGGCACCCGTTTGGTCAGGCACCCTCCTGGTCAGGGCCGTCAAGTCGCGTCGAGTCACGGCCGGCGGAGACAGGTGATCTCCGCTTCGACCGCCGGCGCTTCCCGACCCGACGACCCTAAATAGATCAATTTTTTCAAAAGGATATTAGACGAAAAAGATATCGCCCCTGCCACATTGCCCGCCAAGATTCAGCGAATGGGACAGCAATGCGGCCATGAGCGGGGCTCACCGGATCGTTACGGCCATTTTACCTCGGGCGGCAGGCTGGACAGGATCGAGGCGACATTGCCGCCGGTCTTCAGGCCGAAGATGGTGCCGCGATCGTGAAGCAAGTTGAATTCGACGTAGCGGCCGCGCCGGATCAGCTGTTCGTCGCGCTCGCCGTCGGTCCAGTCCTGGTTGAAGTTGCCCCGCACCAGATGGGCATAGACGACAAGGAAGGAGCGTCCGACATCCTGGACGAAATTGAGATCGGCATTCCAGCCGCCCCTGTCCTCGTCCGAATGCAGCCAGTCGAAGAAGATGCCGCCGATGCCGCGCGCCTCGTTGCGGTGCGGCAGGAAGAAGTACTCGTCGCACCAGGCTTTGAATTTGGGATAGTCGGCGACGGCGGCGTTCTTCTCGCAGGCGAACTGCATGGCGCGATGGAAGGCAATCGTGTCGGGATCGTCCTGGGTTCGGCGACGGTCGAGCACCGGCGTCAGATCGGCGCCGCCACCGAACCACTGGCGCGTGGTGACGACCATGCGCGTGTTCATGTGCACGGCCGGCACGTTGGGGTTCCAGGGGTGGGCGATCAACGAGATGCCGCTCGCCCAGAAACGCGGGTCTTCCTCGGCGCCGGGAATCTGCTTCCTGAACTCGGGCGAGAATTCGCCATGGACGGTCGAGGTGTGAACGCCGACCTTCTCGAAGACGCGACCGCGCATCATCGACATGGTGCCGCCGCCGCCACGGCCTTCGTCGCGCTCCCAGGGGGTCTTATCGAAATGGCCGGGCGACCATGATGCTTGCGGGCCGGTGAGCTCCTGCTCGATCTGCTCGAAGGTGACGCAGATGCGCTCGCGCAAGGCCTCGAACCAGAGGCGGGCCTTCATCTTCTTCTGCTCGATATCGGCCGGCAGGCCCATCGGAAGATCAGGTCTTTCCAATTCGGTCTCCAGTCACAGGCTTCACTTGCCTGACAAATGACTCGTTTTTTCTGCGCGCGATCCCTAATCTCTTGAGGACAAGGGTCAAGTCCTGTCTGATCCAGGTGCAAAGGAGTTCCTTCGTGCGCACCCCGGCAAGACCGCCGCTGGATGGCTTGAAGAAGAGGCTGGAGCGCTCACGGGCTGAGCGCGAAAACCAGCCGCGCGACGGTTTCTTGCGCGAAACCTTCGTGCTGCCGCGCCCGGATGCGCGCCTCAAGGCCAAGGAGTGGTTCGAGCGTTTTCCGAAGCAGGCCTACTGGACCGAGATCGAAAGCTGGTTCGAACGTCCAGGCGACGTGATCGAGTTCACCATGCGGCGGTTGCCGGCGGCCGATTAAGGTGCATTGATATTCAGGTGAGGCCGGCCTGCAAACGGCGGCTTCCTGCGCTTCCGGTGCTCACGTACTTTAAGTACGCTCCGCTCCGGTTCTCGGAAGTCACCTAGTTTGGTCGCTTCGCGCCCGTCTTCGACTCCGGCTCGGCCTGACCTGAATCTCAATGCACCTTGGCGACAGACTGTCAGCGCACCGCCAGCCTTCTCGCCCCCGTCCCCTCCCGGGCCAGCCGGTCTTCCTTGTTCCTCAGCGGGCACTTGTCGATCGACATGCAGCCGCAGCCGATGCAGTCGGTCAGGCCGTCGCGCAATTTCTTGAGCTGGGCGATCTTCTGGTCGAGATCGTCGCGCCAGGCCGTTGAAAGCAGGTTCCAGTCCTCGCGCGTCGGCGTGCGCTCTTCGGGCAGGGACTGGAACGCCTGGGCGATCCCGGCAAGCGAGATGCCGACTTCCTGGGCGACGCGGATTATCGCCACGCGGCGCAGCACGTCCCGGCTGTAGCGCCGCTGGTTGCCCGAAGTGCGATGGCTGCGGATCAGCCCGCGCGCCTCGTAGAAATGCAGCGCCGATACCGCCACGCCGCTGCGCACCGCCACCTGGCCGACCGTCAATTCCCTCACCGGAGCCATTCTCAAATTCCCGCTTGACCTCAAGTTAAGTTGAGCTTGTAGCGAAAGAGTGACGATATGGCAAATGCAGGAGAAGGCGATGTGCGCCTGGGCAAGAATGACGGCGGAAGGGGCAACAGCCCGCGATGGCGAGGAAGCGCAAAAGCTACTAGCTGAGCTGGCGAAGAGCTTCGCCCGCGACCATGGCGACGGACAGCGCGACATTGATGCTGCGCGCGCCCGGCCGCATCGGAATGGTCAGTCGCGCGTCCGCCGCCTGGTGGACCTGATCCGGCACGCCGGCGGATTCGCGGCCGAACAGAAGGATGTCGCCGGCAGCGAAAGCAAAGTCGGTGTACGCGGCCGTGGCTTTGGTGGTGAGCAGCACGAGGCGGCGCGCGCCGGTCTTTCGCCACTCCTCGAAGGCGTGCCAGTCGGCATGGCGGGAAAGCGCCGCCATTTCGAGGTAGTCCATGCCGGCCCGTTTCAGCGCCCGGTCGGAGAGCGGGAAACCAGCCGGCTCGATGATATCGACGCCGATATCGAGGCAGGCGGCGAAGCGCAGGATTGTCCCGGTGTTGCCGGCGATATCCGGCTGGTAGAGCGCGATGCGGAGACGATCGTTCATTTCCGTATCCTGCTAATAAGTGGCAGATCGGCCACAGGCGCCTGCGGCTTTCGGCGATTTCTGGACTGGCGGGTGGCCATTTTCTGCGAAGTCGAGTATATGCTCACCATCGTCAACCCGAACCGAAGGAGGGGGACCACATGATGACCATGCACTTCCAGCTCCTCTCCGGGGCACCCCTATGCCCACCGGCGGTTTCGGTACGACGATTCTTCTGACACTTTAAGTCCTCATCGCACCGATTCCCGCCGAACCCAGTTGTCGGCCTTCGAAGGAATCTTGCGATGTTTTTCAAACTGCCAAAGGTTCGTCGTGCCCCAGCTGAGCGTGTCGGGACCGACGCTAGTCGTGTCCCGGCCGATTCGATCCGCGCCTTCGGCCGAATGCCGGTGGTCGAGGACGCATCACCCTTTTTAACGCATTTGCATATGGAGGACGGACCAATGTTCGATCCCTACAAGATACCGGGGTCAAGAAGCCTGCATGAACGCAAGGTGGCTACCTGGGCGCTGCTGATCGGCGAGACCTATTCGTCGGCGGTACATGCCGAGGAACGGCGCAGGCCGCATCGCGGCATGCTGCCGGACGTCGATTTCTCGCGCGCGGTGCCCGATCACAGCCGGCCCACGCTGGTGCGCCGGATCATCCATATGATCCGGCCGGGCGACAGGAGCCGGGCAGGTTCCGCCCTTTCGTCCGGAAGTTCCGGGCCGTCAGGGACGTCAAACGAGCCTGTCGGCGAAATGCCGGCGAAACCCTATATTGCGCGGGACAGGGCCGGCGACGCGGATGATTCCGTATCGCCGGCCCGCAATGCCGCGCGGCCGCAAAGCCTTGCCCATCAATCCCGCGCCGCGTGAGCGCACAGATAAGTCGAGTGCCTGGAATGTTCCGCTGGTTTGAAAACAGGCTCGATCCGTTTCCCGCCGCGGAGCCGGTCGAGCCGCCGAGGACGCTGATCGCGTTTTGCGTGCACTACACGCGCGGCGCCTGGCCCTACATCGTCGTCGATGCGGTGCTGGTGACGGCGATCGCCTTCACCGAAGTCTGGATGTTCGGCTTCCTCGGCCGCATCGTCGACTGGCTGTCGGCGCAGAACCGCGAAACCTTCCTGCAGACGGAGATCTGGAAGCTCGCCGGCATGGCTTTCGTCGTGCTGTTCGCGCTGCCGGGCACGGTATGGCTGCATTCGCTGCTCAACCAGCAGACGCTGATGGGCAATTATCCCATGCGCATCCGCTGGCAGGTGCATCGCTATCTGCTCAAGCAGTCGATGGCCTTCTACCAGGACGAGTTCGCCGGCCGCATCGCCACCAAGCTGATGCAGACGGCGCTCGCCGTGCGCGAATGCGTGATCAAGCTGATCGACGTGCTGAACTACGTCATCGTCTACTTCCTCGGCATGTTTTTCATTGTCGGCGCGGCCGACTGGCGGCTGGCCGCACCGCTCGCCGTCTGGCTGGTCGGCTATATCGGGCTCTTGCGCTTTTTCATTCCACGGCTCGGCAAGGTCGGCGAGGAGCAGGCCAATGCGCGCTCGACCATGACCGGCCGCGTCGTCGACAGCTACACCAACATCCAGACGGTGAAGCTGTTTTCGCATGCACGGCGCGAGGCAACCTTCGCCAGGGAAGGCATGGCGAGCTTCCTCGACACTGTCTACCGCTCGATGCGGCTGGTGACGGTGCTCTACGGCTTGCTCTACATCCTGAATTCGCTGCTTCTGTTCTCCGTCACGGCAATCTCGCTGTGGCTTTGGCTGGGGCAGGCGGTGACGATTGGCGCCGTCGCCGTGGTCATCGGCCTTGTCCTGCGAATGTGGGGCATGTCGCAATGGATCATGTGGGAGATGTCCGGGCTGTTCGAGAATATCGGCACGGTGCAGGACGGCATCCAGTCGATCTCGCTGCCGCGCCTGGTCGAGGACAGGCCGGGCGCCAAGGACATCAGTGTCAGCCAGGGCGAGATCCGCTTTGACGACATCCGCTTCCACTATGGCAAGCAGAAGGGCGTCATCGAGAACTTGTCGCTTACCGTGAAGCCCGGCGAGAAGGTCGGCATCGTCGGCCGCTCGGGCGCCGGCAAGTCGACGCTGGTCAATCTGCTGCTGCGTTTCTACGACCTGGAAAGCGGCAGGATCCTCGTCGACGGCCAGGAGATCGCGGCGGTGACGCAGGATTCGCTGCGCGCGCAGATCGGCATGGTGACGCAGGACACCTCGCTGCTGCATCGCTCGGTGAGGGAGAACATCCTCTACGGCCGGCCCGACGCGACCGACGAGATGCTCACCGAAGCGGCGCGTCGGGCGGAGGCGCTCGATTTCATCGGCGGGCTTTCGGACCACAACGGCCGCAAGGGCTTCGACGCCCATGTCGGCGACCGCGGCGTCAAGCTGTCCGGCGGCCAGCGCCAGCGCGTCGCGATCGCCCGCGTCATGCTGAAGGACGCCCCGATCCTGATCCTCGACGAGGCGACCTCGGCGCTCGATTCGGAAGCCGAGGCGGCGATCCAGGAGAACCTCTACAAGCTGATGCAGGGCAAGACCGTCATTGCCATCGCGCACCGTCTGTCGACCATCGCGGCGATGGACCGGCTCGTCGTCATGGACAAGGGTCGCATCATCGAGGAAGGCTCGCATGAGGAACTCGTCGCCAAGGGCGGGCTCTATGCACAGCTCTGGCAGCGCCAGTCCGGCGGCTTCCTGCTCGATGACGCGCCAACCGAGGTTGATGCCAAGGCGCCGGAATCCGAGATGGCAGCGGAGTAACGCGATCGCGATTGCAGTTTCCGGCGTCTATGAGAGAAAAATGCTCGACCGCATCTTCACCTGGTTCGAAAGCCGTTATTCGCCGGTGGCGCTGGCCGAAGACAGGCAGCCGCCAATGGGGCTTTGGCGGTTCTACTGGTATTTCATAAGGCAGTTTCGCACCGCCTATTGGCTGCGCATCGTCATCGTTGCGGTCGCGGCAATCGTGGACGCGATGCTGCCGATTTTCGTCGGCCTGATCGTGGGCCTGCTCTCCAGCACCAGGCCGGGAGACTTCTTCGCCGCCCATGGGCCGCTGCTCGTGCTGATGGCGTTCGTCGTGCTGCTGCGCCCGCTGTCGATGGTCATCGACGCGCTTATCCGCAACCATGCCATCGCGCCAAACCTCATCGACCTCATCCGCTGGCAGAGCCATTGGCATGTCGTGCGCCAGGACTGGTCGTTCTTCCAGAACGACTTCGCCGGCCGCATCGGAACCAAGGTTATGCAAAGCGGCGATTCGATGGAGATGAGCGTCAACCTCACCGTCGATGCCGTCTGGTATGCGCTGGTCTTCGTTGCGGTCGCCATCGTCGTGCTGGCGCGGCTCGATCCGCTTCTCCTGACGGTCGTGGCGGTGTGGCTGGTGTTCTATTGCCTGATCTTCTGGTCCGCGATGCCCAGGATCACGCAACGCTCGTCCCAACTGTCGGAGCGGTGGTCGCAGGTGAGCGGCCGCATGGTCGACAGCTACACCAACATCCTGACGCTCAAGACATTCTCGACCGGCGAGCACGAAGACAAATATGTCTCGCAGGCAGTCGTCGAGCACGCCGACACATTCTACCAGCTGATGCGCGTTTTCACGCTGATGTGGTCGGCCCTGTTCGTCCTCAACGCGGCGCTGCTCATTGCCGTGAGTTGGCTGGCGCTCGTCGGCTGGAACGCCGGCGCCTTGACCACCGCGGCCGTCGCGACCGCGATACCGTTCGCGCTGCAGATCGCC
Organism: Mesorhizobium sp. B3-1-7; assembly: GCF_006439385.1. Taxonomy (NCBI): domain Bacteria; kingdom Pseudomonadati; phylum Pseudomonadota; class Alphaproteobacteria; order Hyphomicrobiales; family Phyllobacteriaceae; genus Mesorhizobium; species Mesorhizobium sp. B3-1-7. The sequence goes on along the minus strand of NZ_VFTL01000002.1, from coordinate 166,952 downwards.
AACATCTCCGGCAGGATCCTCGACGTCGGCGCCAACGTCTTCCGGCAGATCGGCGTCGCCAGCAACTCGATGACGACGATCGCGCGGCCGATCGTCATGCAGGACCAGCCCGACGCACCGGCCCTCGTCGTGACCGCCGGCAGCATCGAGTTCGACCGGGTGAACTTCAATTACTGGCGCAAGGACGGCAAAGGCGGGGTCATCGACAATCTGTCGCTGAAGATCGCGCCGGGCGAGCGGGTCGGCCTGATCGGCCGTTCGGGAGCCGGCAAGTCGACGCTGGTCAATCTCGTGCTGCGGCTGTTCGACGTCCAAGACGGCAAGGTGCTGATCGACGGGCAGGACATCCGCAACGTCTCGCAGGAAAGCGTTCGGACGGCGATAGGCTTCGTCAACCAGGACACTTCGCTCTTGCATCGATCCGTTCGCGAGAACCTCAAATATGGGCGCCAGACGGCTAGCGACGAGGCGATGTTCAGCGCCGCCAAAGCCGCCCAGATCGACGATGTGATCGCGGGGCTGACCGATCCCCATGGGCAGAGCGGCTATGAGGCGCTTGTCGGCGAGCGCGGCGTGAAGCTGTCCGGCGGCCAGCGGCAACGCATCGCAATTGCCCGCGTTATGCTGAAGGACGCGCCGATCCTCATTCTCGACGAGGCCACGTCCGCGCTCGATTCAGAAGTGGAAGCCGCCATCCAGGAGAACCTCTACAAGCTCATGCAGGGCAAGACCGTCATCGCCATCGCTCACCGCCTGTCGACCATCGCGGCGATGGACCGGCTCGTCGTCATGGACAAGGGCCGCATCGTCGAGGACGGCTCGCATGAGGCGCTGATCGCCAGGGGCGGGCTCTACGCCCAGCTCTGGCGGCGCCAGTCGGGCGGGTTCCTGCTGGAGGAAAAACCGGTCGCCGACGATCTGGCGACGAAAGGTGAAGCCGCCGAATGATGAAGGGCGTCTATCGCTGGTTCGAGCGCTGGGTCTACCCGTTCCGCGAGCCGGCGAATCTGCGGCCGCCCGTCAGCGTCGGCGGCTTTCTCTGGCACTATGTCGGCCAGGCGAAGCTCGCCTTCTTCGCCATGCTGATCATCGGCGGCATCGCGCCGCTGGTCGAGGCCGGCCTGTTCTATTTCGTCGGAAGGCTGGTCGATATCCTCGACCAGCTGCCCGGCGAACGCAACTGGCACGCGCTTTGGGCCGCGGCCGGTCCCGAGCTCTTGTTCATGGGCGCGGTAGTGCTCGTCATCCGCACCGCCGTGGTCGGCCTGTCGGCGCTTGTCGACGAACAGACGATCACGCCCGGCTTCTACAATCTGGTGCGCTGGCAGGCGCATCGGCATGTCTCGCGCCAGTCCTACGCCTTCTTCCAGAATGATTTCGCCGGCCGCATTGCCACCAAGGTTTGGCAGGCGGGGCAAGCGACGGGCGACCTGATGGAAAGCTTCATCGAGGTCGTGTGGTTCATGATCGTCTATACGGTCACCACGCTGGCGCTGGTCGCCGGTCTCGATCTGCGGCTGGCAGTGCTGGTGGTGATCTGGATCGCCGCCTTCGGCTGGCTGGCGAAACTCTATCTGCCGGCGATCCGCAAGCATGCAGAGGCGACCGCCGAGGCCGGCTCGATGATCACCGGCCGTATCGTCGATTCCTATTCCAACGTGCAGACGCTGAAACTGTTTTCAGCCGATGGCGACGACCGCTATATTCGCAGCGGCTTCGACATCTATCTCGACGCGCTACGGCCGTTCACGCGCCGGCTGACCGGCGTGCGCATGGCGCTGACCATGCTCTCCGGCATCATGATCACGGCGATCGCAGCCTTTGCCATCTATCTCTGGGTCGAAGGCTCGATCACGGTCGGCGCCGTTGCCTTCACACTGTCGCTGGTGCTCAGGCTCAACATGCTGCTTGGAAGGCTGATGATGCAGCTCAACGGCATCTTGCGAAACCTCGGCGTGCTGGAGAACTCCAAGGCGCTGATTTCGCAGCCGTTGGGCCTGACCGACGCGCCGGACGCCAAGGAACTGGTCGTCACCGGCGGCCGCATCGAGGTCAGGAACGTCACCTTCCATTACGGCAAGGGGCAAGGCGTGCTCGACGGCATCGATCTCGTCGTGCGTCCGGGCGAGAAGGTCGGGCTGGTCGGCCCGTCGGGCGCCGGCAAGACGACCTTGGCCAACCTGATCCTGCGCCTCTACGACCTGGAGGGTGGCCAGATCCTGATCGACGGCCAGGACATCGCCGGGGTCACGCAGAACTCGCTGCGCGGCAATATCGGCGTCGTCAGCCAGGATACCGCGCTGTTCCACCGCTCGCTGCGCGACAACATCAAGCTCGGCATGCCGAATGCCACCGACGCGCAGGTTATCGCCGCGGCCAGGAAAGCCGAGGCGCATGACTTCATCCTCGGACTGCGCGACAACCGCGGCCGCGCCGGCTACGAGGCCTATGTCGGCGAGCGCGGCGTGAAGCTGTCCGGCGGGCAGCGGCAGCGCGTGGCGATCGCGCGCGTCTTCCTCAAGGATGCGCCGATCCTGATCCTCGACGAGGCGACCTCGGCACTCGATTCGGACATCGAGGCGGCGATCCAGGAGAATCTGACCAGGCTGATGGAAAGCAAGACCGTGATCGCCATCGCGCACCGGCTGTCGACGATCGCGGCGCTCGACCGGCTGGTGGTGCTCGACGGCGGCCGCATCGTCGAACAGGGTACGCATGACGAACTGGTGGCGCTCGATGGGCTCTATGCGCGGCTCTGGAAACGGCAGTCCGGCGGCTTCCTGTTCAATGAGGAAAGCGCGCTGGAAGAGACGCGCCCTGCGGAGTAGAACGGCGTCATGTCGGTACGCATGCCCACCAATTTCGGACGGTCAGGCGCGCAGGAGAGCGCGCTCGACCTGCTCGGCCACGAAATCCTCGCCGAAAAGGCCGCGGCGCTCGGCCGCGCCGGCCAGCGTGTCGAGGAAACCCTTGCCAAGTTGCGCGAGAGCGGCGAGGGCGAGCATCGCAACCGGTTGCTCAAGGAAGCCGCCGCGGCCGTCCACGCCTACTTCATCCAGCGCGAGCTTTGCGGCCTGCGCAAGCATGATGCCGTGATCCGCGAATACGACATCCCGCGGGCGGTGCTGGTTAGACTTGGTGCCAGTTAGGCACTGATTTCTTCACGGAAGCGTACCAATCTTGCAGCGAGTGCCGTGGGGTTCTCATCAGCGGCGAAGTGCCCGCTATCCGCGATGATGTCGCCTTCGACCCGCGACAGACCGGCGGACCTCAAGCCGTCGAGATAATCGGCGATGTCGCCGGATTCGGCCGAACCCCTGAGATAAAGAACCGGCGTGGTGATCGGCATCGCGGATGGGCGGGAATTGACCTTGGCGTCCTCGGCAAAGGCGCGGTACCAGTCGAAGCCGGCCTTGAGGCTTTCCGGCCGCGAATAGGCCTTTGTATAGATGTCCCTGGCTTCCGCGGGGATAGCGGTCTTTTCCTTGGAAAGGATATCGAAGAAGAAATCGAAATAGGCGCGCTCTTGGCCGCCTACCAGCATCTCCGGCAAAGCCGGGATCGCATGAAAGGCAAAATGCCAGATATGCGGATTGCGGATGACATTTTCCCACGGCGCCACGCCGGGGACGACGACGTTCATGATCACCGCGCCGGATAATTCCTCGGGCAAGTCGCGCAACAGCGCGAAGACGATCTGGCCGCCGATATCATGACCGGCGACGATGACCTGCCGCAGGCCGCAAGCGCCAATCAGACCCCTTATCAATCTTGCCAGATATCTCTTCTCGCCAGTCCCGGGCGCGTCGTACGAGCCGCCGATGCCCGGCAGGTCTGGCGCGACCACGTGCTGGTTCTCGGCCAGCCGGTCGATGACTGCCTCGAATGCATATGAACTTTGCGGCCAGCCATGCAGCAGCAGAAGGCCGGGCGCATCGAACGGTCCTGCTTCCCGGATCGCGATAGCCATCCCCTCGACCTCGATGGCGCGTGTTTGCATGCGTCGATCTCCATCGTTGCCAGATGGATGGAACTAGGTTGCGGTCAGGCTTCGGACAGGCCCAATCAGAATCATTCCAGCCACTCGGTGATGAAGTGGCCGTTCTCGTGGATGTCGGTGCTTTCGAGCGGGCCGGGGCCGAGATTGGTGAATTTGTGCGGCGTGTCGGGCGGCACGATCAGGATCTGGCCGGCCGTGGCCTCGATTTCCCGGTCGCCGATCGTGAACAGGCCGGTGCCGGAGCGGATGACGAAGATTTCCGCATAGGGGTGCTTGTGCAGGCGCGGGCCGCCGCCGATCGACGGCTGGTAGTTGAAGATCAGGCAGGAATTGGCGCCGAATTGGCCGCATTGCAGCTCGCCTATCCAGCGGTCGGGGGCTTCGGCCCAACTGTCGCGTTCGATGACATGCGCCATGGCCGGACAATAGACCGGGCCAGGAGCCGATGTCGAGGCGAACACCGGCCCGATTCACCCCGGATTTCTCGCTGTTTCACGCTGTCCGACGGCCTGGCCGGGAGGTGTCGGCCAAGGCCGCTGTGCGTCCCCGCGACAATCTGCCCTTGTGCCTTCACCCCGCTGGACAAAAACGGGCTGCACGCATAAACCGAAATCCAAATGCCGGAGGAATTCGCTAGCCTGTTCGCCATGCGCTGTCGGGCAGGTGCGATTGAGCGGGGACAAGGCTCGGCCTCCGGTTAGGAAGAGGCGAAAGGATCAGGCACCCGTGAGCGCAACCGACATCCACGATCCCAACCGTCGCGATTTTCTCTACGTAGCCACCGGCATGGCCGCCGTTGTCGGCGCGGGAGCCGTCGCGTGGCCGTTCATCGACCAGATGCGCCCCGACGCCTCGACGCTGGCGCTGGCCTCGGTGGAGGTCGACGTCGCCTCGCTGCAGCCCGGTTCTTCGCTGATCGTCAAGTGGCGCGGCAAGCCGGTGGTGGTGCGAAACCGCACCGAAAAGGAAATGAAGGACGGCGAGGCCGTCAACCTCGCCGATCTGAAGGACCCGATCGCGCGCAACGCCAACCTGCCCTCCGACGCGCCGGCGACCGATGCCAACCGTACCACGCCCGGCAAGGAAGCCTGGATGGTGATGGTGCAGGTCTGCACCCATCTCGGCTGCATCCCGCTCGGCCAGGAAGGCGATTTCGGCGGCTGGTTCTGCCCGTGCCACGGTTCGCAGTACGACACCGCTGGCCGCATCCGCAAAGGCCCGGCGCCGGAGAACATGGCGATCCCGGTATTCAAGTTCATTTCCGATACCAAGATCCTTATCGGTTGAGGCAGGGGATATTTCGATGAGCGAGGGACACTCGACCTATACGCCCAAGACCGGTATCGAGCGCTGGTTCGACGCCCGCATGCCGCTGCCGCGGCTGGTCTATGACAGCTTCGTCGCCTATCCGGTACCGCGCAACCTCAACTATATGTGGACCTTCGGCGGCATCCTGTCGATCATGCTGGTCGCGCAGATCCTGACCGGCATCGTGCTGGCGATGCACTACACCTCCGACACCAATCTCGCCTTCGATTCGGTCGAGAAGATCATGCGCGACGTGAATTCGGGATGGCTCTTGCGCTATCTCCATTCCAACGGCGCCTCGTTCTTCTTCGTGGCCGTCTACATCCACATCTTCCGCGGCCTGTTCTACGGCTCCTACAAGGCGCCGCGCGAGCTCCTGTGGATCCTCGGCTGCATCATCTACCTCCTGATGATGGCCACCGGCTTCATGGGCTACGTGCTGCCTTGGGGCCAGATGAGCTTCTGGGGCGCTACCGTCATTACCGGCTTCTTCAGCGCCATTCCGCTGGTCGGGAACTGGATCCAGGAACTGCTCCTCGGCGGCTTCGCCGTCGACAATCCGACGCTGAACCGCTTCTTTGCGCTGCATTACCTGTTGCCGTTCATGATCGCCGGCGTCGTCGTGCTGCACATCTGGGCGCTGCATGTCGTGGGCCAGTCGAACCCGACCGGCATCGAGGTCAAGTCGAAGACCGACACTGTCGCCTTCACGCCCTACGCCACCATCAAGGACGCGTTCGGCATGATCGTGTTCCTGTTCGTCTTCGCCTATTTCGTCTTCTACCTGCCGAACTTTCTCGGCCACCCGGACAACTACACGGTCGCCAACCCGCTGAAGACGCCGGCCCACATCGTTCCGGAATGGTACTTCCTGCCGTTCTACGCGATCCTGCGCGCCATCACCTTCAACATCGGGCCGATCAACTCCAAGCTCGGCGGCGTGCTGTGCATGTTCGGCGCCATCGCCATGCTGTTCCTGGTGCCGTGGCTCGACACCTCCAAGGTGCGCTCGGCGGTCTACCGTCCATGGTACAAGCTGTTCTTCTGGGTGTTCGTCGCCGACGCCGTCCTGCTCGGATGGCTGGGCTCGCAGCCGGCGGAAGGCAGCTATGTGTTCATGGCGCAGATGGCGACGCTGTTCTACTTCGCCTTCTTCCTGGTCATCATGCCGGTGCTCGGCCTGATCGAGACACCGCGCAGGCTGCCGAACTCGATCACCGAGGCCGTGCTTGAAAAGAAAAAGGGCGGCAGCGGACATCCGGCACGTGCTACCGTCGCGCCGGAAACCACGGGCTGAGAATCTGAGGGGATTTTGGGTATGAAGAAGATTCTCACCTCGCTGGCGCTGCTTGGCCTGGTGGTCGCGGGCACCGCTGCCATCGCCGCCGAAGAGGAACACAACGCGGCCGCTCCGACGCATTTCCCGATCAACGAACCGAAGGAAATGAGCTGGAGCTTCGCCGGTCCGTTCGGCACCTACGACAAGGCGCAGCTGCAGCGCGGCCTGAAGGTCTACAAGGAAGTCTGCTCGGCCTGCCACTCGATGAACCTGGTGGCCTTCCGCACGCTGGAAGGGCTCGGCTATTCGGAAGCGCAGATCAAGACGCTGGCCGCCGAATACACCATCCATGACGGCCCGAACGACGCCGGCGACATGTTCGACCGTCCCGGCAAGCCGTCGGACCACTTCCCGGCGCCGTTCCCGAACGAGCAGGCCGCGGCCTCCGCCAATGGCGGCGCCGCCCCGCCGGACATGTCGCTGCTCGCCAAGGCGCGCGGCGTCGAGCGCGGCTTCCCGCGCTTCATCTTCGACATCTTCACGCAGTACGCGCAGGGCGGCCCGGACTACATCCACTCGCTGCTCACCGGCTACGATCAGACGCCGCCGGCCGGCATGGTGATCCCGGAAGGCACGCACTACAATCCGTACTTCCTGTCCGGCTTGTCGCTGAAGATGCCGAAGCCGCTCTCGGACGGTCAGGTGACCTATGACGACGGCTCGCCGCAGACGGTCGACCAGTATGCCCGCGACGTCTCGGCCTTCCTGATGTTTGCCGCCGAGCCGCATCTGGAGGACCGCAAGAAGACCGGTTTCCGTGTCATGATCTTCCTGCTGCTCTTCGGCGCATTGGTCTATATGACCAAGCGCAGGGTGTGGGCCGACGTGGCGCACTGAGGCGCCTTGCTTCCAGAAAAATGCAAGGGCGCCGAATGGCGCCCTTTTCTTTTCGGCCGCTTGTCGGCAAAACTGTGCGGCAACGGATCAACCGCCCATGAAATCCTCCCTCGAAGACACGCTGCTTGCGGCCATCCGCACCATTCCGGATTATCCCAGGCCCGGCATTCTGTTTCGCGACATCACCACGCTGCTGGGTGACGCGCGGGCCTTCCGCCGCGCCATCGACGAGCTGGTCCATCCCTATGCCGGGCTGAAGATCGACAAGATCGCCGGCATCGAGGCGCGCGGCTTCATCCTGGGCGGCGCGGTGGCGCACCAGCTTTCGGCGGGCTTCGTGCCCATCCGCAAGAAAGGCAAGCTGCCTTATGAGACGGTGCGCGTGGCCTACAGTCTCGAATACGGGCTGGACGAGATGGAGATGCACAAGGACGGCGTCTCGCCAGGAGAGAAGGTGATAATCGTCGACGACCTGATCGCCACCGGCGGCACGGCGGAAGCCGCGGTGAAGCTGCTCAGGCAAATCGGCGCCGACATCGTCGCGGCCTGCTTCGTCATCGACCTGCCGGACCTCGGCGGGCGCGAGAAGCTGGAAGCGCTCGGCGTGCCGGTGAGGACGTTGATCGGGTTCGAGGGGCATTAGGAAGTAGTGAATAGTGAATAGTGAATAGTGACTACTCACTACTCACTACTCACTATCCCACCTTCACCAGCACGGCGCTGTCGAATTCGATCACCTTGTCGCCGGTCGAATCGAAACCTTCCGAACGCAGCGTCAGCAGGTTCCAGCCCGGGCGTCCGGCGAGCGGACGGTGCGCCTGCGCGATGCGCGTGAAAGTCACGGTCTCGCCGGCGTAGACCGGCTTCAGCCATTTCAGGTTACGGAAGCCGGGCGAGGGGCCGAATTCGGGCTGCGGGCCGGGGCCGGTCCAGCGCACGCCCTCGGTCTCCATGCGTTTTTCCAGGTTGTATTTCATCCAGGTGGCGGCGGTGTGCCAGCCCGAGGCGCAGAGCCCGCCAAGCACGCTCTTCTTCGCCGCCTCTTCATCGACGTGGAAGATCTGCGGATCGTATTTTTTGGCAAACGCCTTGATCTCGTCGGCTTCGAATTTATGCGCGCCGAGCGTGACGGTCTGGCCGATCAGGAAATACTCGTCCAAAGTCATGACAGGTCCCTCGCGGCATCACGCGCGAGGAACATACCAGTGTTCTCCAGCTCGAAGACGCTTTCGCCGCGCTGGTTGACGAGCTCGCTGCGCATGGTGATCAAGCCGAGCTGCGGCCTCGATTTCGACTGGCGCTTGGAAAGTATGGTGAGCGTGCCGGTAAGCCTGTCGCCGGCCAGCACCGGCTTCTTCCATTTCACATGCTCGATGCCGGGCGAGCCTTGAGAGGTCGAATCGAGCAGGAAAGCGTCGCACAGCATACGCATGAACATCGCGCAGGTATGCCAGCCCGAAGCCGAAAGCCCGCCGAGGATGCTCGCCTTGCCGGCTTCCTCGTCGAGATGCATTGGCTGCGGGTCGAACTCGCTGGCGAATTCGATGATTTCGGCCGCGCTCACGTCCTTGCTGCCGAGGTCGAGCGAGGCGCCCTCGACGAAGTCCTCATAGGCCCAGGTCTTTCCGGTCATGCTGACAATCCGGTTGACAACGCGTGGTCCCCAAAGTCGGGCCTTCCCGGATGAAGGTCCTAGTCAATTTGGTCAAGTGATTTCTGGTAAGCCAGCCGTCGCCGGCCAACCCCGTCAGAGCCAGCCGCGGCGGCGGAAATACCAGAAGGGCAGGATGGCCGAGACCACCATCAGGGCGATGGCAAAGGGGTAGCCGAACTCCCATTTGAGCTCGGGGATGATGTCGAAGTTCATGCCGTAGATCGAGGCGACCAGCGTCGGCGGCAGGAAGATGACGGCGGCGACCGAGAAGATCTTGATGATGGCGTTCTGCTCGATCGAGATCATGCCGAGCGTGGCATCGAGCAGGAAGGAGATCTTCTGCGACAGGAAAGTCGCGTGGTCGGCGAGCGAGAGCACGTCGCGCGACAGCGTCTTGATGCGGGCGCGCACATCCTTGCTCATCTTGGTCTGGTCAGCGACATGAGCGAGAAAGCCGGCAAGGCGCTGCAGCGAGATCAGGCTGTCGCGGACCGAGGAGGCGATGTCCTCCTTGCGGCCGATGCCTTTCAGGAGCTCCTGGAAATCGCGGTTGCGTTTTGAGGCCTTGGTCGAGCGCGCCTCGAAAATGTCGCGCGAGATTGTTTCGACCTCGCGGCCGGCGCGCTCGAGGATGTCGGCCAGGCGATCGACGATCGCCTCGAGAAGCCCGATCAGGATGGTGTCGCCGCTGGTGCAGCCGGTCGCCACCTTTTCGGCGCGCTGCGGGAAAGTCTTGAAGGCCTTGGGCTCATGGTAGCGGACGGTGATCAGCCTCTTGCCGGCGAGCGCGAAGGTTACCGGCGACATCAAAGGATCGTCCGCCTCGGTCTGCGCCGGCAGCACGGCGGTCATGAAGTAGCCGCCATCCTCGATATAGAGGCGGCTCGAAATCTCGATCTCTTCCATCTCCTCGCGGGTCGGAATGGCAATGCCCAGCCAGCTCTCGATGCGCGCCTCTTCCTCCTTGGTCGGGTTGAAGAGATCGGCCCAGACGACCCTGTCGCCATCGGCCGCAAGATCCTCGGTGAGGCGCAGGCGATCATTGTCGACGACGAAGGTTTTTATCATCGCCGGGTCTCCCTGGAGGTCAGGTGTTGAACTTGAACAGCATGATGTCGCCGTCCTGGACGACATATTCCTTGCCTTCGTCGCGCGCCTTGCCGGCTTCCTTGGCGGCTACTTCGCCGCCCAGCGTGACGAAGTCGTTGTAGGCGATCGTCTGGGCGCGGATGAAGCCGCGTTCGAAGTCGGTGTGGATGACGCCGGCCGCCTGCGGCGCCTTATCGCCCTTGTGGATCGTCCAGGCGCGCGTCTCCTTCGGTCCGACGGTGAAATAGGTGATCAGATGCAGGAGCTCGTAGCCGGCGCGGATCACCTTGTTGAGGCCGGGCTCGTCGAGGCCGATCGAGGCAAGGAACTCCATTTCCTCCTCGTCGGAAAGCTGGGCGACTTCCGCCTCGATCGCCGCCGAGATCACCACCGTGCCGGCGCCTTGCGCGGCCGCCATCTTCTCCACCGCCCTGGTGTGCTCGTTGCCGGTGGCGGCGTCCGCCTCGGAGACGTTGCAGACATAGAGAACGGGATGCGAGGTGAGCAGGTTCAGCCCCTGCAGGATGCGCAGGTCCTCCGCCGCGATGCCGTTGAGCAGGACGCGCGTCGGCTTGCCGGCCTGCAGCAATTCGAGCGCGGCCTCCATCATCGGCAGGACGGCCATGGCTTCCTTGTCCTTGCCTGCGGCGCGCTTGCGGATCTGGGCGATGCGGCGCTCGAGGCTTTCGAGGTCCGCGAGCATCAGCTCGGTCTCGACCGTCTCTGCGTCGGCGACAGGGTCGATGCGGCCTTCGACATGGGTGATGTCGTCATCCTCGAAGCAGCGCAGCACATGCACGATCGCGTCGACCTCGCGAATGTTGGCGAGGAACTGGTTGCCCAGCCCTTCGCCCTTCGAGGCGCCGCGCACCAGGCCAGCGATGTCGACGAAGGAGATGCGGGTCGGGATGATCTCCTTCGACTTGCCGATCGCCGCGATCTTCTGCAAGCGCGGGTCAGGCACCGCCACCTCGCCGGTATTCGGCTCAATGGTGCAGAAAGGATAGTTGGCGGCCTGCGCGGCGGCCGTCCTGGTCAGCGCATTGAACAGCGTCGACTTGCCGACGTTGGGCAAGCCAACGATGCCACATTTGAAACCCATGTTCGTCCAGTCCTGTCGGAATTCGATTTTGGTGAGGGCTATGGGCGATAGGGGTGACGAACGTCAAGCCCTTCGAAGACGGCAGCCGGCGTCGCCAGTGCCTGGGCGAGGTTTGCAAGCGGCTTGATCAGGGGTTCGTTTAGCGAGGGCGTCGCAATTTGACGCTAGCTTGGCCCGGTCGCATGGACGACAAAGTCTCGAGCAAAGGAAATTCTGACATGGCCGATTTCAATCTGTCCCGTCGTGACAGTCTACGCAACATCGTGGCGCTTGGAGTTGCGGGCGCCGCAGTCGCCGTTGGCGCGACAGCGCTTGCCGCCACTGAAGCCGAAGCCGCCGGCCAGCCGCATATGAGCCGGGCGCTTGCAGCCCTGGAAACGGCGCTCAACCAGCTTCAGGTCGCCATTCCCGACAAGGGCGGTCATCGTCTCAAGGCCATCGCGCTGGTCAGGGATGCGATCGACGAGACGACCAAGGGCATGGCCGTCGGCGCCATGTAGTTCGAGGCGTCTCCGCGATCGGCGGCTCCTGCCGATCCGATCGGGAGCGGCCCGATGATTTAATGCATGTCGCGCAGAAGTGCGACAACGACATGCATCAAGCAACGACCTACAGCGCGTCGCGTGAACCCGTTTCGACGCGACGCGCTTTAGTCTTTTCCGAACAGCTTCTTCAGCATGGCGGCCATCGGGCCGCTTTCGGGAAGTTTTGCCGCCGGCTGCTGCGGGCGCGCCTGGCGGACATGGCTTTGCTGCTTCGGCGGCTTGGGCGGCGGGCGGTCGTCATCGCCGGTCGGCACAAGCTTGTCGCGGAGCGCCAGCGTGACGCGGTTCATGAACGAGCTGTCGTCGCCCTTGGCCAGCAGACCGGCGTCGTCGGCGATGGCGTCGAGCAGGACGTCGAGCCATTCGCGATCGGCCTTGGCGAAATCGCCGAGCACATGGCCGTGCACCATTTCCTTGACGCCGGGATGGCCGACGCCGATGCGCACCCGGCGATAGGCGTTGCCGACATGCTGGTCGAGCGAACGAATGCCGTTGTGGCCGCCGGAGCCGCCGCCGACCTTGACCCGGAGCTTGCCGGCGGCAAGGTCGATCTCGTCGTAGAAGACGGTGAGGGCGGCCGGTTCGAGCTTGTAGAAGCGCATCGCTTCGCCGACCGACTGTCCGGAGAGGTTCATGAAGGTCTGCGGCTTGATCAGCAGCACCTTCTCGCCGCCGAGCGTGCCTTCGCAGATCAGGCCCTGGAATTTTCGCGACCAGGGCGAAAAGGAATGGCGGCGGGCAATCGCGTCCGCCGCCATGAAGCCGACATTGTGCCGGTTGTTTTCGTATTTCGCGCCCGGATTGCCGAGGCCTGCAAAGACAAGCATCGCCGCCTCCGGACTAGAGCATGATGCCGAAAAGTGTGAAGCGGTTTTCGGAAAACATCATGCTCTATTTCTTTGATCTAGAGCCGGATGAAATCATCCGGCCTGGAGAATTACTTCTCTTCGGCCGCCGGAGCCACCGTCTCTTCCGCAGCCGCCTCGGTGGTCGCTTCCGTCTCCGGCTTCATCGCCGACGAGCCGGCAATGGTCGCGACGGTGAAGTCGCGATCGGAGATGACCGGCTTGACGCCGGCCGGCAGCTTGACCGCCGAGATGTGGATCGAATCGCCGATGTCGGTGCCGGTGAGATCGACGGTGATGAATTCCGGGATCGCATTGGCCGGGCAGTGGAACTCGACTTCGTGACGAACGATGTTGAGCACGCCGCCGCGCTTGATGCCGGGCGACTTGTCTTCATTGATGAAGTGGACAGGCACGTCGACATTGACCTCGGTGTCCTTGCCGATGCGCAGGAAGTCGACATGGACAGGAAAATCCTTGACCGGGTCGAGCTGGAAATCCTTCGGCAGGACCTGGATCTTCTTGCCGTCGACATCGATCGTGGCGATCGTGGTCAGGAACCCGCCGCCGTGGATCTTGTAGAAGAGGTCCTTGTAGTTCAGCGCAATCGCCAGGGGAGGCTGCTTGTCGCCGTAAATCACTGCAGGCACTTTACCGTTGCGACGAACTGCACGGGCGGACCCCTTACCGACCTGTTCGCGCGCTTCGGCTTTCAGCTCATAAGCATCGTGGCTCATGGCACTTCCTTTCGCATGTTGTGGAGCGTCCACGGCCGGCAAATCCGCCCGTAAACGTCGAAAGCCGTCGCGGCCTTGCACGATCTGTCCGATGCGTTTGGCGATCCAAATGCGTCTGGGGATCATGCGAGGCCTGGCCGGCCTTCCTCCGCGTTGCCTCCAAGGGTGTCTACGCGGGTGGCGGCTCTATAGCGGAAGGCGGCGAGAGGCGCAAGCGGTTGCGCTGGAAGGCTTGCGGGGCGGGTTCCAGCACCGAAGGCATAAGCCGGAAATCCGATTTGCGCGAATGTAGGATCGGGCGGATCTCAGTCGTCCTGCGGCATGTAACCATCCCAAGGGGACCAACTATGAAACTGCTGTTCAGCCGCAATCCCAATCCTCGCCTCGCGGTCGCGACGGCGCGCCATCTCAAGGCGGAGATCGCGTTCGAGTTCGCATCGCCCATGGCGCCGGGGCAGGCCGAACGCCATCGCGTGCTCAACCCCAATCTGACATTGCCCATACTGGTGGGATCGGGATGGAGCCTGTGGGAGGCCGACGCCATCGCCTGCCGGCTTTCGCGCGAGGTTCGCTCGGATTTCTGGCGCGGCGGGGATGACGAGCCGGATATGATCCGCTAGATCAGCTGGGGCAAGGAACGGTTCGCTTTCGCCTGCGATATGGTGCATTTCGAGCGCGGGACCAAGCAGCGCTATGGGCTCGGTCCTATCGACCAGGCGCTGGTCGAGGAAGGGCTGAGGCAGTTCCATGGAGCCGCGGCGATCCTTGAGCCCGAGGTTTCGGGACGCGAGTGGCTGGTCGGCAATTCAATCTCCTATGCCGACTTCCGCATGGCGACGTTCCTGCCTTTCAACGACGTCGCCGGATTGCCGCTCGCCGACTACCCGGCGATCCGGCGCTGGTACGGCCGGCTGGAGGCGATCGACGCCTGGCGCGACCCATTCCAGGGGCTGGAGGCGCCGCAACTGCCGCCGGTCAAGATAGAGGCGTGACCGGCATCCCCTGAGCCCGTCCAAGGCGCCCGGGACGCAAGCTTGTCCGGTCGCGCCCGCTCTCTTTTTCAGCACATCTCAGACGGCGTCGACCGCCAAGCCGCCGTTCAGCGCGTCGCGCAACGCCTGGATTTGCCGGTTCAAGGCATCGAGTTCAGCCAGTTTCATGCCTGACCGCTCGATCAGCGTCTCGTTCAGGCAATTGCATTGGACGAGCAGGGCTCGACCGCCGGGAGTCAGGTCGACCTGCACCTGGCGCTCGTCCGTCTGGCTGCGCTGGCGGGTGACAAGCCCAGCCTGCTCCATTCGCTTCACCAGCGGCGTGATGGTGCTCGATTCGAGGGCGAGCCGATGCGCGATGCTGCCCACCGACATGCCGTCTGTCTCTCCCAGCGCATTGAGCACGAGATATTGCGGATAGGTGATCCCCATCTCGTCCAGCATGGGCTTGTAGGTGCGGTTGATCGCCAAGCTGGTGGCGTAGAGCGTGAAGCAGAGCTGATTGTCCAAAGGGAGAGGCACGGCGCATTCCTTTTGCCGACTGAGCATCTATTGCATACCACGAAAAATGATATCGCGATAAATAATTTCATGGACAAGGCTCCCGACCTCCGTTACGAGATAGTTATCGCGATATTGTTTATCGTGACATCGATAGAAGGAGATTGAGATGACCTCGCAGACCAAGTCGGGTTCGGGCAGCGGCACGATCACCACCAAGGACGGAACGCAGATCTTCTACAAGGATTGGGGGACTGGCCAGCCTGTCGTCTTCCACCATGGCTGGCCGTTGAGCAGCGACGACTGGGACGCCCAGATGCTGTTCTTCCTGGCACAGGGTTACCGCGTCGTCGCCCATGATCGACGCGGCCATGGCCGTTCGAGCCAGACCGATGCCGGCAACGAGATGGACACCTATGCCGCCGACGTGGCCGCGCTCACCGCGCATCTCGGCCTCAAGGACGCCATCCATGTCGGTCATTCGACGGGCGGTGGCGAGGTGGCGCGCTATGTCGCGCAATATGGCGGCGGAGGACGCGTCGCCAAGGCCGTGCTGATCGGTGCGGTGCCGCCGATCATGCTGAAGACGCCGGCCAATCCCGGCGGCCTGCCGATCGAGGTGTTCGACGGTTTCCGCGCTGCGCTGGCGGCCAACCGCGCCCAGTTCTTCCACGACGTGCCGGCCGGCCCGTTCTACGGCTTCAACCGTCCCGGCGCACAGGTTTCCGAAGGCGTCGTCGACAATTGGTGGCGCCAGGGCATGATGGGTGGCGCCAAGGCGCATTACGACTGCATCAAGGCGTTCTCGGAGACCGACTTCACCGAGGACCTGAAGAAGATCGACGTGCCGGTGCTTGTCATGCATGGAGACGACGACCAGATCGTCCCGATCGCGGACTCCGCGCTGCTTTCGGTCAAGCAGCTCAAGAAGGGCGAGCTCAAGGTCTACAAGGGTTTCCCGCACGGCATGGCAACGACCCATGCGGATGTCATCAACGCCGACCTGCTGGCGTTCTTCAAGGCCTAAGCCTGCTTGCCGGAAACACGAAAGCACCCGCCCTCTGGCGGGTGCTGCAGGGAGGATGAAGCTCGAAATCGTGCCTGCTGCTTTCTGCTAGATCGTGATGGCGTTTCGCTGAATCGCCGTCTCGATCTAACTCTTTGTTGGAGCATGATCTTTCTCCGAAAACCGGTTCCCACTTTTCGGGATCATGCTCTAGGGCTGTCGTCCCCGACTGGATTTACCGAGGAGGCGCGCGAATTTGCGCCCCACTCTCGGCCGCAGTTGCGCTCGCCAATCGGGGATGTCGCCCAAGGATATGCTGTCTGCAGCCTTGGCCTTTCGCGCGAGCCAGGTGACATCGACGATTGCGCTGCCGATTGCGAGCAATCGGTTCGTCAGCATCTGCTCGTTGAGGATCGCCCTTGCCTTGCTCTCGAAAAGAGGCAGCGTTTCGTCCGTGAGATCGAACCGGGAGTGCCATCCAGGCCCTTGCCCGGTACCGGCTCCGGTAAGCCATCCAATCAACAGCTGTCTATAGGGGCGCGAGACCGGTGCGTCTTCCCGGAAGGGCGAAAGCGGATTCCGGCTGAAAATCGGCGCGCCATCGGTCACGCCGACCATCGATCCAAGCGCCTGCAAATGCCAGGGCCGCATCAGGATGAACGAGCTGCGGAGCCAAGCCTGCGAGGGAATTCCAAACATCGACACGGGCTCATTGAAGAAATCGATATGGCCGAGCACCGCATTCAAGCCGGACAGATGTCGCACGACGTCCTGGTCGATCAGCTTGAGATGGTCCGGCGTGTATTCGGCGAATGCAGACGTGGCGAGATGGACCAGGTCATAGTCATTCACCCGTTTGCCGATGTGGGCAATGCCGCTGTCCCAGGCGGAGAATTCCCAGCTGGAGTTGGAGCCCCCGATCAATTCGACTTCGCGATCAAGGTGGACGCTCCGACCTTCCGGCAGGCAATTGTCGATCACAAGCGTGTGGTGCGCCACGTCTGGCATTTGCGCGGCAAACATCGCCTTCAAATCCTGCAGCGCGGTGGGATATCTGGCGGTGCCATGGCGCGCCAGAAGCGTCAGGATTCGCAACTTGGAGGGATCTCGACCGTTGCTCGACGTCAAATGCTTCTTTCCCCTTCAGACCGAGCTGATGCTCTCACCTTTGCAATCGCCAAGGTGTATCTTGGGCGCACCTGGCATCCATCCACCAACATAATGTCCAGACTGGGCGTCCAATGGTAGTGTCCCGCTTAAATTGGGGGCCAGAGAATGATTGCGACGTTGAGACGGCCACTTCATGCCGGCGGCTTGGTCATCACGTCGATCCGATGAGGTATGTTTCGCTTGGAACGTTTCCGATCCGGCGGCCGGTCCATGGCGGTCAGTTGAGGGCGAATGCCATCCACAGGGTCTTGCGGGATTGCGGATGGGAAACACGCCATGTCGTGGTCACTCCCAACCGCGGCGCCAGGCTGGAAATGGAGGCCGGCGATCTTTTCATCGAGATGCCGCGCAGCTTTCGCAAGAAGATGGCCCGGCGCAAATGGCGTTCCGATGTCGCCGTGGCTGAATTCATCGCAGGCAGCAAGTCCTATCGCCGCGAAATCGCAAGATTTCTCGACGGCTTCAGACCG
Organism: Mesorhizobium sp. B3-1-7; assembly: GCF_006439385.1. Taxonomy (NCBI): domain Bacteria; kingdom Pseudomonadati; phylum Pseudomonadota; class Alphaproteobacteria; order Hyphomicrobiales; family Phyllobacteriaceae; genus Mesorhizobium; species Mesorhizobium sp. B3-1-7. The sequence continues at coordinate 149,357 of NZ_VFTL01000002.1, read as the reverse complement.
GATGTCATCGCCCTGGAGCAGTGCTGGCTTTGGCCGGCCTTGCGCGAGTATGTTGAAACGTGCTCGCCCGAGGCACGCTTTTCAATCGTGTACAGTTCGCACAACGTCGAACAGGAAATGCTGGCGCAAGAGGCCATGATCGCCGGCGCGGAAATGGACCGCTGGAGTGCTCAACGCGCGGCGGACATCGAGCCCGATCTTGCCGCAAAGGCAGACCTGATCGTCGCCGTCAGCGAGCAGGATGCAACCTATTTCCGCAAGCTCAATCCAAGCGTGGTGGTCGCCGCCAACGGCATTTGGCCGCGGGAAATGCCTATCGGCCTCGATCGTTGGGCGTCGCGGTTCGCCGGCCTGCGCACGGCGCTGTTCGTCGGCTCGGGCCATCCGCCCAACGCCCGCGGTTTTCTCCAGATGACGGGTCCGGACCTCGGTTTCCTCTCAGCCTCGGAGCGGATCGTGGTGGTCGGCGGCGTTGCCGACCAGATACGCAACGATCCCGGATTCCCGCGGCACGGTGGCGCCGACAATGCACGGATCGAGCTGCTCGGCGTGCAGGACGGCACGGCCCTCAGCGCGCTGATCGAGCTTGCCGATGTCGTGATGCTTCCGATCCTTGAGGGCGGCGGCACGAACATCAAGACCGCGGAAGCGCTGTACAATCGCAAGCCCGTCGTGGCGACGACTTTCGCGTTGCGCGGCTACGAGCAATTCAAGCATTGGCGGAATGTCCGGCTGGCCGACAGGCCGGATGACTTCCGGGATCTGCTGGCGCAGGCGCTCAGAAGCGAACCGGAGGAGCTGAAATCGGCGGATATCGCGCAGCTCGATACGCTGCTTTGGACTTCGACGCTTCGGAGGCTTCCCGAGCAGTTCGCAGCGCTGCCGAGGCGGCAACGCCAGGCGACGGCGAACCCGGCCAATGGCCGAGGCCGCTTTCTTCGCGGCCTTCTGCAACGCCTGGGTTTGATCGGAAAGAGCTGATCTCGTGCGCAAGGGCGCCGAGAAAAGAACCTGCGTTTTGGGCAATGCAAGCGCTGCGCCATGAGATGCCGCCGGATCCGGGACCTTCAAGGTCTCAAACCCGGCGGCGATTATAGGCTGAACGGCGGCTTGGCCGCCGATCTCGCCGGCTCAGGCCTTCCGCGCTTCCTTCATGTCGGGCAGAAACACGGTCAGCAGGCCGAGGAAGGGCAGGTACGAGCAGATCTGGTAGACGAAGTCGATGCCCTTCATGTCGGCGACGACGCCGAGCACCGCGGCGGCGATGCCGCCCATGCCGAAGGCGAAGCCGAAGAAGATGCCGGCGATCATGCCGACGCGCCCCGGGACTAGTTCCTGCGCGAAAACGACGATGTTGGAGAAGGCCGACGACAGGATCAGGCCGATCAGCACGGTGAGCACCATCGTCCATTCCAGATTGGCGTAGGGCAGCGCCAGCGTGAAGGGCAGCACGCCGACGATCGAGAACCAGATCATCGCCTTCTGTCCATAGCGGTCGCCGAACGGACCGCCGAGCAGGATGCCCAGCGCCGAGGCGCCGAGGAACAGGAACAGCATCACTTGGCTCATCTGCACCGAAACGCCGAACTTATGCATGGCGTAGAAGGTGTAGTAGCTGGAGAGCGAGGCGATATAGGCGTTCTTGGTCAGCACCAGCAGCGTCAGCACGGCCAGCGCCCACATCACCTTCTTGCGCGCGAAGGGCGAGACATGGGCGGCCTGCTTGCGGGTGGCCAGCGAGGCGCGCAGACGGCTGTACCAGCCGCCGACCTGCCACAAGACGACGATGCCGATCAGCGAGCCGACGGCGAACCAGGAGATGCTGGTCTGCCCGAACGGCACGACGATGAAGGCGGCGAGCAGCGGGCCCATGGCCTGGCCGAAATTGCCGCCCACCTGGAACAGCGATTGCGCAAGACCGAAGCGGCCGCCAGATGCAAAGCGGGCGATGCGCGAGGATTCCGGATGGAAGATCGCCGAGCCGATGCCGATCAGCGAGGCGCCGATCAGGAGCAGCCAGTAATGGCCGGCATGGGCGAGCACCACCAGGCCGACCAGCGAAGAGGCCATGCCCCAGGGCAAGGAGTAGGGCATCGGCTTCTTGTCGGTGATCATGCCGATGACCGGCTGCAGCAGCGAGGCCGTCACCTGGAAGGTGAAGGTCAGAAGGCCAATCTGCCAGAAATCGAGACCGTAATTGTCCTTGAGCAGCGGATAGATCGCCGAAAGCAGCGACTGCATGATGTCGTTGACGCAGTGGCAGAAGCTCACCGCAAGAATGACGGTGAAGGCCGTCGCCTGCGCCGAGATGTTGCTTGCCGGCGCCGGTGCGGCGACGGAGGTGGCGGTCGTATCAGTCAAGGCAATGCTCCGTAGTCTTGTTGGAGCATGATCTTGTCCGAAAACCGGTTCCCACTTTTCGGGATCATGCTCTAGGCGGCGAACCGCAGGCGGCCTTATAGGCCTGTTGCCAAGCGACTTCTTTCGTGGTTTGGTCCAATAGTTTCGCAAGTGGGCCACATCCGATGCCGAATAGCCGGGAGATATTCAGAGGCGACGCCGCCGAGCTCGGCCGGCTGCATGAAAGCCGCTGGCAATGGCTGGAACAGGCCGTCGGGCCGGCGGTCGCGCTGCCGACGGAATATCCGGACGGCTATCGCGTGCCGCAGCACCGCCACAGCCGCAGCCAGCTGCTGCACGCGCTGGTTGGCGTGGTCCTGGTGACGACCAGGCACGGACGCTGGATGGTGCCGCCCGACCATGCGATGTGGATACCGGCCGGCACCGAGCATTCCGTCGAGATGCTGGGCGACGTCTCGATGCGCTCGGTCTATGTGATGCCGGACGCCATTGCCGGCCTGCCGGAAGGCTTGCGCGTGGTCGGCATCACCGAGCTGATGCACAGCCTGATCGTCGAATCGGAGAAGCTGCCCCAGGGCGGCGAGCTCGAAGGGCGCGCCGCGCTCGTCATGGGACTTCTGCTGCACGAGATCCCGAGCCTGCCGGAACGGCCGCTCGGCCTGCCTTTCCCGTCCGATCCGAAGCTCGCGGCGCTTTGCCGGCGCTTCGTGGCAGCCCCTTCGCCGCATGCGACTATCGACGAATGGGCGGATGCCGCGGGCATGAGCCGGCGCTCCTTCACCCGCGCCTTCCATCGCCAGACCGGGCTGTCGCTGTCGACCTGGCGCCAGCAGGCCTGCCTGTTCGCGGCGCTGCCGAGGCTTGCCGACGGCGAGCCGATCACCAGAGTGGCGCTCGATCTCGGCTATGACAGCGTGCCGGCCTTCATCACCATGTTCAAGCGCATGCTCGGCGCTTCGCCGCGCGGCTATATGCGCGGCGCGCGCGATGCCGGTGAAAACCCGCGCCGAACAGGCGGTCCGATCGCCGCGTGAAAGCAGCGCCGGCGGTATTGAGCCGGTTCGCCCGTTCTCAGCACAGGTTCTATTTTCCAAATACTGATTGCGAATTGCAATCAGTTGTGCTCTTTTTGCTGGAGGCAAAAATCGGAGGAAGCCTAGTGGCGACGATCGTCTATGCCATGCTGACATCGCTGGATGGCTACATCGCCGGGCCGAGCGGAGACATCGACCTGCCGGTTCCCAAGGAAGAATTGCATCGGCATTTCAACGACGAGATGCGACGGACATCCATCGCGCTTTGCGGGCGCAGGATGTATGAAACCATGCGTTTCTGGGACAGCCCGGAGCGCGAGATCGCCGCTGAAGACGTCGAGCGGGATTTTGCCCGCGCCTGGCGAGAGACGCCGAAGGTCGTGTTTTCGACCACGCTTCAGGAGGTCGGACCGAATGCCCGTCTGGTAAAGGGTGATGCGGAGGTGGTGGCAAGGACCCTCAAGGCGGATACGGATGGCGAGATTTCCGTCGCTGGCGCCGAGCTTGCCGGGTATTTTGCGCGTGCCGGCCTGATCGACGAGTACCGGCTTTACGTGCATCCGGTCGTGCTGGGCGGCGGCAAGCCATATTTCCGGTCCGGCCTGTCGCTGGCGTTGAAGCCGCTCGGCACGGAGCGCCTTGCGCAAGGGGTGACGCTGCTGCGCTATGCGCCCGCGGCGACCAGTTCTGATTAATCGAACAGGCTCGACACCGATTCTTCCGTGGCCGTGCGCGAGATCGCTTCGCCCATCAGGTCGGCGATCGAAATGACACGGATGTTCGGCGCGTCGAGCACGCCCTGCGTCGGCTGGATGGAATCGGTGATCACCAATTCCTGCAGCTTCGATCCGGCGATGCGGGCAACGGCGCCGCCGGAGAGCACGCCATGGGTGATGTAGGCGGTGACGGAGGTCGCGCCATTGGCGAGCAGCGCGTCGGCCGCGTTGCAAAGCGTGCCGCCGGAATCGACGATGTCGTCGATCAGCAGGCAGTCCTTGCCGGCGACGGCGCCGATGATGTTCATGACTTCCGATTCGCCAGGGCGCTCGCGGCGTTTGTCGACGATGGCGAGCTGCGCGTCGAAACGCTTGGCCAGCGCGCGCGCCCGCACCACGCCGCCGATGTCGGGCGACACGACGACGACGTTGCCGAGCTGTTTGTACTTAGCTTTCACGTCGCGGGCCATCACCGGCACCGAGAATAGATTGTCGGTCGGGATATCGAAGAAACCCTGGATCTGGCCGGCATGCAAATCGAGCGTCAGCACGCGGTCGGCGCCGGCGCGGGTGATCATGTTGGCGACCAGCTTGGCCGAGATCGGCGTGCGGCCGGAGGCGCGGCGGTCCTGCCGCGCATAGCCGAAATAGGGGATGACCGCCGTGATGCGTCGTGCCGAGGAGCGCATGAAGGCGTCCATCATGATGAGCAGTTCCATCAGATGGTCGTTGGTCGGATAAGAGGTCGACTGCAGGATGAAGACATCCTCGCCGCGCACGTTTTCCTGGATCTCGACGAAGATTTCCTGATCGGCGAAGCGCCTGACGCTGGCCTTCCCAAGCGGGATGTTGAGATAGCGAGCGACCGCTTCGGCCAGCACCCGGTTGGAATTGCCCGCGAAAAGCTTCATGCACCGTTCCTGGTGAAGGATGGAGAGGCCGGAGAGACTCTCATGAGCCTTTTATGCGGGCTTTTAGCGGGCCGGGCCGGTATTGCAAGCCTCGTTGTCGGGAATCCTTCCGGCGACTGCAACAAACACGGAAAACATCGCAAGCCGGCAACAGTTTGGCCGGCAACAGTTCGGTCAACCGGCGCCGCCGCCGCCGAGCCAGGCGGCGAACTGGTCGATTGTCTGGTCGGCGATGGCCTGCATGGTCGCGGGCGCCACCGTGGGCCAGCCTTCGCCGCTGCCGGCCGCAGGGGCCTTCTGCTGGCCATTGATGCGGTGCAGGCGATTGCCCGAGGGGTCGTAAATGTCCCAGACATAGATGACGGTCGTGTCCTTGCCCTCGGACATCGTCGAAAAATAGCCTTTCAGCACATGCGTGGCCGTCTGGTCCGTGCTGCCGACAAGCGTCAGGCCGCGCTGCCGGGCACGGGCCTGCAGTTCCGCCGTCAAGGGCGCCGCGGCCTCTACCGATGCGCCGACGATCGGCGCCACCTGCAGCCGCGTCCTGGCGAGGGCGGCGGTTTGTGCTGGCGTTGCGCGTGTCGCGGGTGACACTGCGGTGGAAGGCGCGGGCGAAGGGGCGGGTGCGGTCGTGGTCGGAGACGTGGCCGTTGTCGATGAGCCCTGCGGGGCAGGCAAAGACTGGGCCGAACTCGCCTGCGGGGTGATGGCCGAAGGCTCCAATACGTCCTTGGCGTTGGTGCAGGCGCCAAGCGCCAGCGCCGCAAGCAATGACACGGTCGTCACCCGCGATCGTCTCATTTGCCTGAAAGCTCCCTACTGGCGAACGCCCCCGCGTGAACCAACCATTATGGATTCACTGCACGATCAAGTCGAGATCATGGCGCGACAGCGGCTTCGGCGCCGATTCCGTGGTGAGGTAAGTGCGGCCAAGCGTCATTGCGCTCTCGGTCTCGGAGTCCATGATGATCATATGCGCGAACAGCGTCATATTGGGCGCGATCGGTTCCGTGTTGCCCTGGTAGAACATCGGCATGTCCATCCAGGACGGCGTGAAGCGGGCGCCGACCGAATAGCCGCAGGCATTCAGCCGATGCTTGGTCAGATTGTGCGCTTCGAGCGTGCGGGCATGCGCGTCGAAGACATCGCCGAACGTGTTGCCCGGCGTCATCGCTTTTTCGACCGCGAGCAGGGCGGCACGGGAAGCGTCGAACAATTCCTGGTGACGTTTCGACACCTTGCCGGTCAGCACGGTGCGCATCATGGGGGCATGATAGTGGTGGAAGACGCCGGCCCATTCGAGCGTCAGCTGGTCGTTCTTGGTAAGCTTGCGGCGACCGGCCTTGTAGCGGCAGAGCAAGGCATCGGCGCCGGAGCCGATGATGTACTCGTTGGCGGGATAGTCGCCGCCGCCGGCAAAGACCGCGCCCTGCATGGCGGCAAGGATGAGCCCTTCGTCGCCGCCTTGCTTGATCAGGGGCAGGGCGGCGTCCAGCGCGTCGTCGGAAAGATTGGCCGCCTTTTCCGCCTTGGCGATTTCGGCCGGGCTCTTGAACAGGCGCAGGCGGCCGACGATGCCGGAAGCATCGGCGATCTGGCCGAAGGTCTGCAATTGCTCGTCGAGGCGGCGGCCGTTGTAGGCGGTCAGGCCGTGGGTGTCGTATTCGACGCCGATGCGGGCACCGAGCAGATCGAGGTCGTTGAGCAGGTTGCGCAGGTCGATCGCCGGATTGGCGCCCTGACGATCGGTCCACAGCACGATGTTCTCGATGGTCGAGGTATGGCGCGCCTGCCTGAGATCGGCCGAACGGGTGAGCAGCACCATCGAACCGTCGGCCTTCACCACCAGGCACTGGAAGAAGCAGAAGCCGAACGTGTCGTAGCCGGTCAGCCAGTACATGCTCTCCTGTGCGAACAACAGCACGGCGTCGAGCTTCTTTTCGGCCATCTCGATCAGCAGCCGGTCGCGCCGCGCGTCGAATTCCGATCGTTCGAAATGCAGCGCCATTACTCTTTCTCCAAAACGATTGCCGAGACCTGCCGCCCGTAATCCGCTTCCTTGCGGTGGGTGGTGCGTCGGTAGGAATAGAAAAGGTCTTCTTCCGCGTAAGTGCAGCGGCCAAGGCCCTCGGCGGTCACGCCGGCCTTGCGCAGCCGGTCGACCGTATATTGGTTGAGGTCGAACATCGAGTGGCCGGCGGTCTTCGATGGCCCGAAATAGCGGTGGTTGTCGGCATCAGCCTCGACGAAGCGGGCGACGAATTCCGGACCGACTTCGTAATTGTCGGGGCCGATGGAAGGACCGAGCACGGCGACGATGCGCTCGCGGCGGGCGCCGAGATATTCCATGGCAAGGATGGTGTTCTCGAGCACGCCGGTGAAGGCGCCCTTCCAACCCGCATGGGCGGCACCGATGATGCGCGCGTCGGTATCGGCGAAGAGAACCGGCCCGCAATCGGCGGTCGAGGCGCCGATGGCGATGCCCGGACGGTCGGTGACGATGGCATCGGCCTTCGGGCGAGGGCCCGCGAAGGGTTCCCTGGCCACAATGACATCCGGCGAGTGGACCTGGTGCGCTGTCAACAGGTGATCGGCCGGCACGCCCATCCAGTCGGCAACGCGTCGCCGGTTCTCGGCGACCAGTGTCTGATCGTCGCTGGAGCCCGTGCCGATGTTGAGCCCCCGATAGATGCCGTCGGAGACGCCGCCGATGCGGGTGAAATAGCCGTGGCGCATGCCTTGCGCCTTTTCAAGCAGCGGCGAGCGTACTGGATCTGGTCTGGTCTGATTCAGCATGGTTGGGTTTGTCGTCCGTGCAAGGCGGTTTCGTCAAGGCGAAGTTCGGACGACAAGCAGGACCAGGCGGTAGGACGCGCTCGCCGGCTCAAGCCGCTCTCGTCGCCGGCAGGATCTTCATAACCTTGAAAAGCTCGCCCATCGCCTCGGGGCCGGCCAAGCGTTCGACCGCGTCGGAGATGGCTTGACGGGCTTGCTCATCAGCGTTCGCACCGAGCGCGCCGGCGCGCTCGATCAAACCCATGCCAAGCAGGAATTCTCCCTGTGTCGTCATCTCGACACGAAGCCCATAAGGATGGACCGCTGTCGCAAGGGCGGCGAAATCGACATGCGATGTGAGATCGGCCTCGCCGGGGCCGGCCAGCACGTCTTCACGCCGATGCCGGCGCAAGGCCTGCAAGGTGTCGCCGATGCCAGGCTGCAAATGGCCGTAGTCGATAAAGAGGCCCGCGCCGCCCTGGGCAGCGATGCGCGCCGCGATCGCCGACATCAGTGCTACACGGGCCGGCGCCACTTCGGCGATCGCGCCTTCGGGCGCGTTGGAGGCATCTTCGGGCAACAGCGTGGAGTCGAGCGAGCCCGCGCCGGCAAAGAAGCGCAGCTCGTCATTGTCGTCGAAGCCGACCACGCGCTCGCGCCAGCTTTCGCCGACATGCACGAACTGCCGGATCGGCACTGCGTCGAAGAGTTCGTTGCCGACGATGAACAGCGGCTGCCGCGGCAGCGTGTCGATGGTCTGATGCCAGTCCAGCTTTGCGTCTTGGCCGGCAAGCGTCTCTCTTTGGATTTCGACAAGGCGCGGGCTGGTCTCGATGAGGGCAAACGAGGCCTTGCCTATAAGTGCCGGGTCGAGCCGCGACCAGGTGCGCAGCATGTCCTTCATCAAGGTGCCGCGGCCGGGACCGATCTCGGCGAAGGTCGCGGGCAACGGCCGGCCGGCACCTTGCCAGGCCTGGTAGAGCCAGACCGCGACGAGCTCGCCGAACATCTGGCTGATCTCGGGCGCGGTGATGAAGTCGCCGGCGGCGCCGAAGGGTTCGCGCGTCGTGTAGTAACCGGCGTCGGGATCGAACAGGCAGAGCGCCATATATTCGCTGACCGGGATCGGCCCCGTCGCGCCGATCAGGTCTTTGATGCGCTCCTTCAGCCGGGTCATGCCGTCCGCGGTTGTGTCGTCGGCTTTGCGGTGACCATGGCCCAGATGCCGGCGAGCACCATCGGCGTGGACAAGATCATGCCCATGGTCAGCCAGCCGGTGCCGAGCAGGTAGCCGAGCTGTTGGTCGGGCTCGCGGAAGAACTCGACGAAGATGCGCGACAGGCCGTAGCCGCAGATAAAGGCGCCGCCGACGAAGCGCGGCGTTTTCAGCTTGAGGCGCGAATGGGTGAGGAAGCGCAGCACCAGGAAAAGCACGAGCCCTTCGAGCAGCGCCTCGTAGAGCTGGCTGGGGTGGCGGGTGAACGGGCCGCCATTGGGGAATTCAATCGCCCAAGGCACGTCTGACGGCCGGCCCCAAAGCTCCGAATTGATGAAGTTCGCGACACGGACCAGGCCCAGCCCAACCGGCACACCGGCCGACACCACATCGAACAATGTCCAGGTGGGAATGCGGCGCCTGAGCGAGAACAGCGTCATGGCGAGGATAACGCCAAGCAGGCCGCCATGAAACGACATGCCGCCCTGCCAGACCGCAAAGATGTCGAGCGGATGCGCGATGTAGCGCGGCAGATCGTAGAAGAGCACGTACCCGGTGCGTCCGCCGAGCACGACGCCGATCGCCGCCCAGACGATGAAGTCGTCGAGGTCCTCGGGCTTCATAGGCAGGCGGCCGTCCGGCCAGAGGCGAGAATTGGTGACGAGGCGCTTGGCGTACCACCAGGCGAACAGGATGCCGACGATATAGCCGACGCCGTACCAGTGCACCGCGAGCGGCCCGATTTTGACGATGACCGGATCGATGTTGGGGAAGGGCAGGGAGGCCAGCGGCAGCAGGAAATATTCGCTCAAACTGGGGTCTCCCGGTTGCGGTCGTCTGTCGGGCGCGGACCATGCGGCAGGGTTTTGGCAGGGTCAAGGCAAGGTGGTATTGCCTTGATTGTCACAGAGGCGGTCTTAAACCGGTGGCTTGCCGACGACAATTTGCCTTAGAGCGTCGTTGATCCTGTCCTGCCAGCCGGGACCATCTTCCTGGAAGTGATCCAGCACAGCTCGATCGATCCTGATCGAAACAAGCTCTCTGACGTTTGGCGCGGTGGCGGGCTCGCCAATAGGGGTCGCCGTTTTTTTGACTGGCTTGAAGGCGGCTTCCGCGGCGGCCATCGGATTTGTCGGTCGGCGTGGGGGCGTTGCCATTGGTTACCCTGGACTGAAGAGCGCTGAAGCAATACGCAACACACTAGGCGATCGGGCGCCCTCAAGTATAGTCTGGGGCGCTTGCGGAGCTTTGCATAAGGCAATCCACCGCCATGCGCCATAGCAACGCACAGGACGCATCAACCCTTAACGTTCTTGCATTCCGCGGCGCTCGCCACTACGTCAAAGCGACAAAGCGAGGATCTGCCATGTCGACCGGACCGAACCGCATTCTCGATGAATTCGCAAAGATCATGACCGATGCCGCGGGTGCCGCGCAGGGCGTGCGTCGCGAAGTGGAGACGGCGTTCCGGGCTCAGGCCGAGCGCATGCTGAACTCCATGGATATCGTGCAGCGCGAAGAGTTCGAGGCCGTTCGCGAGATGGCGGTCAAGGCGAGGGAAGACAACATCCAGTTGGCGACGCGCGTCGAGGCGCTCGAGGCCAAGCTTGCCGAACTGACCGGACAAGCCGCACCTACGGGTGCCGCAAAGCCCCGCGCAAAAAAATAATCGTTAAACTTTTCCACATAGCGCGATCGGAAAAATCGCTTTGCCGTGAATCGCTTACCGGCATTGCATGAATCTCCGTGACAGCCACCTTTCCACATGCGGATGACGCAGTGCGAAAAATTGGGCTGTTCACGCGACTCCCGATCAATAGACTGAATTTGTTGCATGATTCGAAGCAGGGTCATGCGCCGGGCGGTGGGGTCCGGTTGGGTCTTTGCGTTGGAAAGTCCTGGCCGTCCGAGTTCTAGACAAGATTGTTCGTCGTGTGTGCCCCGCGGAGCGTGCGGCGCTCCCCTGAACACAGGAAGCATTCATGGAACTCCTCGAACTCGAATTCTCCCGCGAAATCCACCCGGTGGATGTCATCGAACAGGTGGCCCACAACAACGACTGGTCCTTCGAGCGTGCCGGCGACGACGAGATTTCGATTTCGGTGGCCGGCAGCTGGACCGACTACCACGTCTCCTTTTCCTGGATGGAAGATTTCGAGGCGCTGCATCTGGCCTGCGCCTTCGACATCAAGGTGCCGGAAACGCGCGCGCTGGAAGTGATGCGGCTGTTGTCGCTGATCAACGAACAGATGCTGTTCGGTCATTTCGATCTGTGGGAACAGGAAGGCGCTATCATGTTCCGGCAGTCGCTGCTGCTTGCCGGTGGGGTCGAGCCCTCGAGCCAGCAGGTCGAGGTGCTTCTGTCGTCGGCGTTAGAGGCATGCGAATGCTATTTCCAGGCCTTCCAGTTCGTCGTCTGGTCGGGTACATCGGCCAAGGACGCGCTATCCAGCGTGCTCTTCGAGACCCATGGAAACGCCTGAGCCAGGCCGATATCGCCGATGAATTCCAGCAGCGGGCGCAAGTCCGAGATCAGCTTTGCCGATTTCGACCGTATCGACATCCGTGCCGGCACGATCGTCGAGGCCGAGCCGTTTCCGGAGGCGCGCAAGCCGGCGATCAAGCTGAAGATCGATTTCGGTCCGGCGATCGGGGTGAAGAAGTCGTCGGCGCAAATCACCAAATACTACGCACCGGAAACGCTGATCGGCCGCCAGGTCTTCGCGGTGGTCAATTTCCCGCCGCGCCAGATCGGCCCGTTCATGTCGGAGGTGCTGACGCTCGGCTTTCCCGATGAAGAAGGCGCAGTCGTGCTCGGCGCCATCGAACGCAAGGTGCCGGACGGCGGGCGCTTATTCTAGGACGAGCCTGGGGCTACCTGGAGCCAGCTGATCCTGATCGGCGCGCTTGCTTGGCATTCCCAGCGCTTCGTTGACCACGTCGAGGAACATTTCGGCGCAGGCCTGCCAGCTGTAGCGCATCGCGCGCTGGCGTGCTTCGGCGCGATTGACGTGAAGCGCCTTCATCGCCGCCTCGCCCAGATCGTTCGATACGGCCCCCCCGACGCCATCGCCGACAATGTCGATTGGTCCGGTCACTGGATAGGCGGCGACGGGCGTTCCGCTGGCCAGCGCCTCGATGATGACGTTGCCGAAGGTGTCGGTGCGGCTCGGGAAGACGAAGACGTCGGCCGACGCATAGATCTCGGCCAGCTCGTCGTTCGGGCGGTGGCCGAGGAAATTCGCTTTGGGATAGCGCGCCTTGAGCTTTGCCAGCTCCGGTCCTTCGCCGACGATAACCTTGCTGCCGGGCAAATCGAGATCGAGGAAGGCGGCCAGGTTCTTTTCGATCGCGACGCGGCCGACGCACAGGAAAACCGGGCGGGGGAAGCCGGTTTCCTTGCGCTTGTCGGGCCGGAAATGGTCTGTGTCGACGCCGCGTGTCCAGGGCCTCAGCTTGTTGAAGCCACGCGCAGCGAGATCGTCCGCCAGCGATTGCGTCGCGACGAGCGTGCCCTGTCCCGAATTGTGGAAGTCGCGCAGCCAATTGTAGGCCCAGCTCTCCGGCACCGGCAGGCGGGCGCTGAGATATTCGGGAAAGCGTGTGTGGTAGCTGGTGGTGAAGGGGCGGCCAATCCTTCGGCAATGGCGGCGCGCCATGATGCCGAGCGGACCTTCGGTGACGATGTGGATGTGGTCGGCCTTGGCGGCGTCGATCATACGCGCGACATGGCCAGGCGTCGTCAATGCGAGCCGGATGTCGGGATAGGTCGGCATCGGCAAGGTGTGAAAGAGGTTCGGCGTCAGGAAATCGAGCTCGACGTCGAAAGGTTTCAGCGCCTCGGTGAGACGTTCCAGCGTGTGCACCACGCCATTGATCTGGGGCCGCCATGCGTCGGTGACCATCAGGATCCGCATGGCGATCCCGATGCGCATGACGGTCCTTTGCCGCGATAGTTCCTGGTCGCGCCGGCGTGGTGCCGGAACGGCAGCCAGGCAGCAGCTCGCGCCTCGCTCCAGCGCACCCGGGCGGGCACGGGATCGAAGCGGGGCGGCAGGGCCGAATCAACGAAGGTCGCGCGCTTCATGCGCGCTCTTGACCATGATTTCATGACGGGCGGATGAAGCTGCTTTTTTGATCGAGCATGATCTTATCCGAAAACCGGCTTTCACTTTTCGGGATCATGCTCGGGCTAGGCAGGAACCTTGATGACGGCGCGCAGGCCGCCGAGCGGGCTGTCCTCGAGACTGATGTCGCCGCCGTGGCTGCGGGCGATGTCGCGGGCGATCGACAGGCCAAGTCCGGTGCCGCTGGCGTCTAGGTTGCGCGCCTCGTCGAGCCGCAGGAAAGGCTTGAAAACCTCTTCGCGCTTGTCGGGCGCGATGCCGGGGCCGTTGTCGTCGATGGTGACGGTGAGCGAGCCGCGGCCGTGATTGGCGTGGACCTCGACGGTCTTGGCATAGCGGAAGGCATTGCCGATGACGTTCGACAGCAAACGGGCAAAGGCGTTCGGCCGCACATGCACCGTCGGATCGCCGGTCAGCGTCGTCGTGAGCTTGCAGCCGCGCAATTGGGCTTCCTCGCCGAGTTTCTGGAAATAGGTTTCGAGATCGAAACGGCCGGTGTCCTCCGCCCCCTCGCCGCGGGCAAAGGAAAGATAACCCTCCAGCATCGATTGCATGTCGTCGATGTCCTGGTTCAGCGCCGCCTTGGTCTCGGATTTGCCGCCGGCCAGCGCCAGTTGCAGCTTGAAGCGGGTGAGGATGGTCCTGAGGTCGTGGCTGACGCCGGTCAGCATCGCGGTGCGCTGCTCGATCTGGCGCTCGATGCGCTCACGCATCTGGATGAAGGCGAAGCCGGCGCGACGGACTTCCTCGGCGCCGCGCGGGCGGAAATCGCGCGGCATCGGCCGACCCTTGCCGAAACTCTCGGCGGCCTCGGCGAGCGTCAGGATCGGCCTGATCTGATTGCGCAGGAAGGGGATGGCGATCATCAACAGCACCAGCGAGGTGCCGACCATCCAGATCAGGAAGATGTGGGTGTTGGAGGCATAAGCCTGGCTGCGCCGCACGAAGACGCGCAGCACCTTGCCTTCAAGCTGGACGCGAACCTCGACGACGTTGGAGTTTCCGACCGTGTCGATCCAGAACGGGCGGTTGATCTGCTTCGTGATCTCCGACGACAAGGCCTCGTCGAGGATCGAGAAGAACGGTTTCGGGCCGGGCGGCGGCAGCGGATCTGGCGGCAGCAGATCCACCTTCAACTGCATGCGGTCCTGGGCGATGCGGATGATGTTGGCGTAATCGGCGTCGTGCGGATAGGTCTCCATCATGTCGATGACGGCCGCTATGTCCGAGATAGTCGCCTGCGACAGGCGCTGCGTGACCGTCTGCCAATGGCGCTCCATGAAGACGAAGGCGACAACCGACTGCAGCAGGATCATCGGCGCGATCACGATGATCAGCGAGCGGGCGTAAAGCCGCTTCGGCATATAGAGCGCGACCAGGCGCCAGAACCGGTTCCAGGCGCGCGGCATCGCCCTCAGCGTCCGCAATGCGAGATCGCCGAGACCGCTTCCTTTCGGCTTGTCCAGTTGCGTGGTCGCCATTCGCCTTCCGCTCGTCGATGGCCGTTCAGCAAAGGGCCTTCGACGGTAGCTTATTCGACGCTGAGCCGATACCCAATACCGCGCACCGTCTGCAGCCACACCGGATTGGACGGATCGCGCTCGATCTTGCGGCGCAGCCGGTTGATCTGCACGTCAATGGTGCGCTCGCCGACATCCGATTCATCGCCCACCAGCTCATGGCGCGGTATGGTCTCGCCCGCCCGCGCAGCGAAGATCGCGAGGATCTCCTGCTCGCGGTCGGTCAGCTTAAGCGCCTCGCCGCCGCGCTTCAATTCGCGCTTGGCGATCTGGAACGTGTAGGGCCCGAACACCAGCTGCTCCACCTTCGGCGTCGCCGCCGGGCCGCCACGGCGCAGGATGTTGTTGATGCGCAGGATCAGCTCGCGCGGATCGAACGGTTTCGGCAAGTAGTCATCGGCGCCGGCTTCCAGCCCGGTGATGCGGCTGTCGGTCTCGGACAGCGCCGTCAGCATCAGGATCGGCACGTTCTTCTCGGCCCGCAGCGCCTTGGTGAGGTCGACGCCGGTCTCGCCCGGCATCATCACGTCGAGCACCAGAAGGTCGAAGTCGAGGCCGGCGAGCTTGCGCCTGGCCTCGCCGGAATTGCCGGCCACGGTGACGCGAAAACCGTTCTCGGACAGATACTGCTTGAGCAGGTTGCGGATACGCGTGTCGTCGTCGACGACCAGGAGATGCGGCGCGTCATCGTCGGGCGCTGACGGATGATCAACCTTCTCAATGGTCTCCATGGTTCTTCCCCGATGTTTGCGCAGGCACAATGTCGATCTGCGCTCTTAGTTCCGGATTGACCATCGCTTCCAGGAAACGCTCGATCGTGGCGCGTTCGGTGGTTCCGGAATCCTCCAATGCCGCACGGATGCGGCGTGACTGTGGCCGTGCCAGCGCCAAGGCCAAGGCGCGACCCTTGGCGGTCGGATAGAGCTCGCGCTGCCGGCGGTCGCGCGGACCCTGCACCTGGACGATATGGTCGGTGTCGATCAACTGCTTCAAAACCCGCGCGAGGCTCTGCTTGGTGATCTTCAGCACGTCGAGCAGTTCGGCGACGGTGAGGCCCGGCCTGCGGTTGACGAAGTGCAGCACGCGATGATGGGCGCGGCCGAAGCCGTAATCGGCCAGGATCTGGTCCGGATCGGAGGTGAAATCGCGATAGGCGAAGAAAAACAGTTCGATGATAGCGAAGTCGATGCCGTCCTCATCGGCGATCGCCGTCCTGATCGGTTTACCGGCTGCGGGGCTCGTCATCATTTCTCCATGCGAGGCGGGGAATTATGTCAGTACTATTGACGTAATTTCCGAACAATGATAATTTTTGACAAGCTTTTCGGCGGATTGCGAACGAAAAGGCAAGGGGAAGCCGTTTTTCTGGAACTTCCTGAGTTTGCCACGGATTGAATATCCGCCTACGCTTTCAAGCATTGGCCAGTCTTTCGGATCCTGTGGCGGGGCCGGTACGAAAGGCTTTAAAATACAACGATTTGCGGGCACTCGCCCGCGGGAGGTTTCCATGGCATCCGTTCCCTTCGATCAATTGGACGGCTTCATCTGGATGAACGGCGAGTTCGTCAAATGGGCCGACGCCAAGATCCATGTGCTGACCCATGGCCTGCACTATGCCAGCGCCGTCTTCGAGGGCGAGCGCGCCTATGGCGGCCAGATCTTCAAGCTGACCGAACACAATGAGCGCCTGCATGAATCGGCGCGCCTGCTCGGCTTCAAGATTCCCTATCCGGTCGCCGAGATCGACGAGGCCTGCCGCACGCTGTTGAAGAAACAGGGTTTCCAGGACGCCTATGTGCGCCCGATCGCCTGGCGCGGCAGCGAGCAGATGGGCGTTTCGGCGCAGAACAACCGTATCAACTGCGCCATCGCCATCTGGCAG
Source organism: Mesorhizobium sp. B3-1-7 (assembly GCF_006439385.1). Taxonomy (NCBI): domain Bacteria; kingdom Pseudomonadati; phylum Pseudomonadota; class Alphaproteobacteria; order Hyphomicrobiales; family Phyllobacteriaceae; genus Mesorhizobium; species Mesorhizobium sp. B3-1-7. The sequence continues at coordinate 132,815 of NZ_VFTL01000002.1, read as the reverse complement.
TGGCCGAGCTATTTCGACCCCGCGCAGAAGCTCAAGGGCATCCGCCTCGATGTCGCCGAATGGCGCCGGCCGGATCCGCGCACCGCGCCGTCCAAGTCGAAGGCCGCGGGCCTCTACATGATCTGCACGCTGTCCAAGCACGCCGCCGAGGCCAAGGGCTACGCCGACGCCATGATGCTCGATTGGCGCGGCCAGGTGGCGGAAGCCACCGGCGCCAACATCTTCTTCGTCAAGGACGGCAAGATCCATACGCCCACGCCCGACTGCTTCCTCGATGGCATAACCCGCCGCACGGTGATCGGCCTGGCGAAGGACCGCGATTTCGAATTGATCGAGCGCGTCATCATGCCGGAGGAACTCGAAGGTTTCGAGCAGTGCTTCCTCACCGGCACCGCCGCCGAGGTCACGCCGGTTTCCGAGATCGGTCCATACCGATTCGAGGTCGGCGAGATCGCCAAGACGTTGATGAATGACTATTCCGCCGCGGTGCAGCCGAAGCACGCAATCGCTGCAGAATAGCGATAGTCACAGCTTTTTTGTGCAATAGGGGCGGTTTTCGAGCCGCCCCTTTTATTTAAGCGCACGCGCATTTGACTTTCAAACAATTCGGCGTCTCATGATGGCGTCGGCCCGAGGAGGCTGGCGGCTATGGAGGGACTAGTTACATGGACAGCAACACGATTATTCAGATCGTTGTACAGGTAATTGCCGGCGTTATCGGTGGCCAGGCGGTTGGCGCGGCGTTGAAGCAGGCGGCGATGGGCCAAGTCACCAAAATCCTCGGCGGTGCGATCGGCGGCGTCGGCGGCGCGGCCATTCTCGGCAGTTTGCTCGGCGGCGGTGGCGTTGACGCGGCAGCGGCGGCGGGAGGCATCGGCAGCGCGCTCGATCTGAAGAACCTCCTCGGCGGTGTTGGTGGTGGCGCGATCCTGACCGGCATCATCGGCGCGGTCATGAATGCGATGAAGAAATAGGTCCGGTTCTTTCGGACCTTTGCCATGGGCGGCCTTGGCCGCCCATTCCTTTTGGGAACATGGCCGGCGGCCTCGGCCGCCCATTCCTTTTGGGAACATGGCCGGCGGCCTCGGCCGCCCATTCGTTTTGGAGCATGGCCGGCGGCCGCCTCGGCCGCGCATTTCCTCCCGAAGTTCGGACAATGGTGGACGAGGTTCGCCGGGCTGTCTACATCAGGCGACACTTCGAAGGAAAGCCGTGGGGAAGGAAAGCCATGGGTCAGCTCAATGCCAGCATCGTGCCGGTCACGCCCTTCCAGCAGAACTGCACCATCCTGTTCGACATGGACGACAGGAACGGCGTCGTCGTCGATCCCGGCGGCGATGTCGACAAAATACTGTCGGTGCTGAAGGACAATGCCATCACCGCCGGCGCGATCTGGATCACGCACGGCCATATCGACCACGCCGGCGGCGCGATGGAACTGAAGGATGCGCTCGGCATCGACATCATCGGCCCCCACGAGGCCGACAAGCCACTGCTTGCCAATCTCGAGAACCAGGCCAAGCGCTTCGGCCTCACCGACCCGGTGCGCAATTGCGTGCCGGACCGTTTTCTGACCGAAGGCGAGGTCGTGTCCTTCGGCGGCCATCGGTTCGAGGTGCTGCATTGCCCGGGGCATGCGCCGGGCCATGTCGTCTACTACAACCGGGCGGCCAAGTTCGCGCATGTCGGCGACGTGCTGTTCCGGGGCTCGATCGGGCGAACCGATCTGCCCGGCGGCGATCACGCCGCGCTGATCGCCTCGATCAAGGACAAGCTTCTGCCGCTTGGCGATGACATCGGTTTCATCTGCGGCCATGGCCCGGGCAGCCGCTTTGGCGACGAGCGGCGGACCAATCCGTTTCTGACCTGACCCCACAGGCAAAGAAAAAGCGCCGCTGGAGGCGGCGCTTTTGCCCGGGCAGGGAACCCTGGGTTTTCTTAATTGGCAACGCAGAAATGCTGGGCGCCATCATTGCCGGTGAAGGTGCCGGTGCGCGAATTGAAGCTGCGGTAGCGATCCGAGCAATACTCGTACCAGCCGCGGGTCCACGGTTCGGCGTAGCGGTCGGCATAGACGACACGCGGCTGCTGCACGTAGTAGCGACGCACCGGCCGGTCGACATAATAGCCATCATCATAGGCCGGATCGTAATAGCGCGGCCCAGGGTTGCTGAGCGCGCTGCCGATCAGGGCGCCCGCCGCGAGGCCGACAACGCCGGCGGCGAGGGCGTCACCGCCGTGACTGCGATGATGGTGCCAGCGCCAGTCGTCGGCATTGGCCGCCGAGAAAGTGGCCAAGGTGGTCGCGGCAATGCCAACGCTCAGGATGGCGGTCTTGAGAAAGCTATTCATTTTCGGTCTCCTTCGCGCCGGCCCGCGCATTTTTTCGGGGGATACGGACCGGCTTTAGCAAGGTTAATAGAAGACCGTGGCTGAACGGAGGCTGAACGGAAGTCGGCGCAAACGATTTTTCGTGGCTTGCCGATTTTCAAGCCCGGGCGACTTTTGGAGCCTGGGCGATTTTTTTGAAGCCGGGGTGACTTTCCGGGCCTGGGCACGATCCATTCCGGGCGGGAGCGGTCCCGCCTGAAAGGCCTCCGTCGGATCCGTCGTGGGCCGGCTTAGCCGATCGACAGATTGACGGCCTTCGGACCCTTGCCGCGCTTGTCCGGCTCGGTGTCGAATGTCACTTTCTGCCCATCCTCAAGACCGGGAAGGCCCGACGCCTGCACAGCCGAGATATGGACGAAGACATCCTTCGCGCCATCATCGGGCGTGATGAAGCCGAAGCCCTTGGCATGGTTGAAGAATTTGACGGTGCCGGTCTGCGGCATGGGAAACTCCTTTGATCCCATCAAGTCAAGTCTCGGGCCGGCAAACTGCCCGAGAGGAAATTTGTCCTTTATTTTAGCGCTATCGGCAAGAGAAAGTTTTCGCCTGCCGATCCAAGCATTTGCGCGCAAAAAAGGCGCGACCGTCTCGGTCGCGCCTTCGCAATTTCAGGCCTGTGCAGAAGCCGGTTCATGATCCTGCCGCACCATTGCATCCGCAAGGATAAGGCTGTTGCGGGGATCAGGCGGCGCGCAGGTTGACCGCCTTCGGGCCCTTGCCCATGCGGTCCGGCTCGACGTCGAAGGTGACCTTCTGACCGTCGACCAGCGTGCGCAGGCCTGAGGCCTCGATCGCGGAAATGTGGACGAACACGTCCTTGGCGCCACCATCCGGCGTGATGAAGCCGAAGCCTTTGGTGGCATTGAAGAACTTTACGGTACCGGTCTGGGCCATTGGGGAAACTCCTTCACCCGTGTCAGTCTTGTGGTTCGCCCGCTGCCTCGCGCCTCGGGCAAATCCCGGTGGTTGCTTCGGCGGTCATGCATTCGCGCATGGTCAAACCCCCCGCCGAAAAACGGGGTTGTCAGAGATTCACACTTATCGGGGAAAGGTCGTCCAAAACGTTCCGCTCTCCGGGTCGCAAATGCCCGAACATGATTTTTATTACACGGAAACGTGATGCTTGCAAGACGACGCTCGCGGGCGGCCCGCGGCGCGTCCAACGCTGGGGCCTCGATAGACCCGGCCTCATCACCGGTCATCGGCCAGAGACGGGCCAAGCATGGGCCAGCATGAGGGTGGCGACCATGGGTCGTGCGCTCCACAAACGATGGTTGCGTTTACCGCGCGGGATGCGAGGATATCGCGAGCCGGCATCACGCGTCGGGATGGAGGAGGGACATATGCGGTTTCTTGCGGTCTGGCGGCAAGGCGTCGTCATTTTCATGCTGTCCGCGCTGCTGGCAGCCTGTACCGTCGTCGTCGACGATGGGCCGCGCCCGCGGCCGCCCCGGCCACATCCGCAGCTCTGCACCATGCAATACGAACCGGTCTGCGCGCGGCGCGGCGGCGACCGCCAGACCTTCGCCAATGCCTGCCTGGCCGAAAGGGAAGGCTACCGCATCGTGCGCGACGGTCCTTGCCGCGATGGTGGTGGTGGAGGCGGTGGCGGCGGGGAGCAGACGTTCTGCACGCGCGAATACGCGCCGGTCTGCGCCAGGCGACATGGGCAAGTGCGCACCTTCCCGAACGCATGCGAGGCCCGCGCGGCGGACTATCGCATCGTCGGCGACGGGCCGTGCTGAGAAAACCGCGGTGTCCATCCGCGCAAATGGACACCGCGACGCGCGCTGACGCTTTGTCTTGAATCTCTTGCCCGCATGGCTTAGGTCCGGCGGACCAACAAATACGGCAGGTTTCCCATTAGCAAAGATCACAGAAGAGCGGCAAACGCCGGCGGCAGGCCAAGTGGCTCGGCCAGCCCGCTCGACCCGTATGTGCAAAAGGCGCTGCAACTGCATCAGGCGGGGCGCCGCCAGGAGGCCGAGGCGCTCTACCGGCAGGTCCTGGGGCAGCAGCCGAACCATGCCGCCGCGCTGCATTTCCTCGGATTGCTGCTGCACCAGACCGGCAGGAGCGAGGAAGGGCTTGATCTCATCGAGCAGTCGGTGACGCTGCAACCCGAGAATGCCGACTTCCTCAACAATATGGGCACGGTCATGCGTGACCTCGGGCGCGTCGCCGCCGCGATCGATTTCTTCCGCGGCGCGGTCGATATCCGGCCCGACCAACTGGCCGCGCGCGACAATCTCGGTTCGTCGTTGACGCAGCTCGGGCAGTTCGACGCCGCCGAGGAGATCTATCGCGGCACAATCGGCCGCAATCCGTTCCATGTCCGCGCGCGTGTCGGTCTCGCCGAAACGCTGCAGGAAGCCGGGCGGTTGGACGAGGCGATCAAGCTGTTCCGCGAGGCGCTGTCGATCCGGCCCAAGGACGCCGAGCTGCTCTACGGGCTGGGCGTCGCGATGATGGAGAAGGGCAAGCTCGACGAGGCAACCGATCTCGCCCGCCAGGCGCTGGCGATCGCCCCGAACATGGCCAGGGCCTGGCTGCTGCTCACGCAGGTCAAGCGCCAGACCGAGCGCGACAAGGAGCTTTCCGGAATGGAGGCCGAGCACGCCAAGGCGCCGCAGGGCAGCCTCGCGCGCATGCAGCTCTCCTTCGGCCTGGGCAAGGTCAACGACGACCTCAAGGACTATGGCCGCGCTTTCGACTATTTCGCCGAGGGCAATGCCATCCGCCGCAAGGCGATCGACTACGACCCCGCGCGCACGCGCGGCGAATTCGAGGCGATGAAGGCGGCCTTCGACACGGTCTTCTTCGAGAAGCACAAGCCAAGCGGCATTTCCGACGACACGCCGATCTTCGTCGTCGGCATGCCGCGTTCCGGCACCACGCTGGTCGAGCAGATCATCGCCAGCCACCCGCAGGTCCTTGGCGCCGGCGAGTTGAACATCCTGAAGACGGCCGTCGGCAAGCAGTTTCCGATGAACATGCCGGGCGGCTTCCCGGCCGGTATCGCCGACATGCCCGGCAAGGCGTTCGCCGAAGCCGGCCAGGCCTATCTCGACATGCTGCATACCCGCTATCCGGGGTACCGCCATGTCACCGACAAGATGCCGGGCAACTTCCTTCTGGTCGGCTTCCTGCACATGATGCTGCCGAAGGCCAAGATCGTCCATTGCGCGCGCGACGCCGCGGCCACGTGCCTGTCGATCTTCAAGGTGCATTTCCGCGGCGACAGCCATCGCTACGGCTATGATCTCGGCGAGCTCGCCGATTTCCACAACCTCTACACCGACATCATGGCGCACTGGCACAAGGTGCTGCCGGGCGTCGTGCACGATGTGCGCTACGAGGATTTCGTCGCCGACCAGGAAGGGCAGACGCGGGCGCTGATGGCGTATCTCGGCCTGCCTTGGGACGACAAGGTCCTGTCGTTCCACGAGACGGACCGGCCGGTGCGTACAGCATCGGCGGCGCAGGTGCGCCAGCCGATGTATCAGGGCTCGGTCGATCTGTGGAAGCGTTATGGGGACCGGCTGAAGCCGCTGCTGGATAAGCTAGCGTAGCAGGGCGAAGCCTCTCGGCTTCGTCATAGGATGACGAAGCGAAGGGCCGAGTTCCTCAAAGCTCCACGAACGGCTGGAAGCCGCCGAAGATCATGCGCTTGCCGTCGAACGGCATGGCAGACCAGTCCATCTTGAGGCGCTCGTCGGCCATCACCTTGGCCATGACCGCGTCGCGGCTCTGTCTGGACTCGTAGACGACCCAGGCGAAGATGACGATCTCCTCGTCCTTCGCCTGCACGGCGCGCGGGAACGAGGTCAGCTCGCCATAGGGCACGTCGTCGCCGACGCATTCGACGTAGGCGAGCGCGCCATGCTCCTTCCAGACGGCGCCGGCGTTCGCAGCCATTTTCTTGTACGCATCGAGATTTGCCTTCGGCACGGCGAGCACGAAGCCATCGACATAGGACATGGTGGACTCCTCTTTGCTGAAATCAGGCGCCGGGCCGGCGGGGGTGCGACCCGGCGCGAGTGAGCGCGACATGCCCGCCATTGGCGGGCGCCGCTGCTCGCCAGGAAATCACTTCACCGGCGCGTTCATCGCCCAGGCGACGCCGAAGGGGTCTTTCACCTGGCCCCAGCGGTCGCCCCAGAACATCACCTGCAGCGGGGTGACGACTTCGCAGCCGGCATCGACCGCGCGCTTCCACCAGGCATCGATATCGTCGCCGCCGAGATGGAGCTGCAGCGTGTAGCCCTGCGCCGCCTGGTGCGGATGGCCGTGCTCGGGATAGGCATCGCCCAGCATCAGCGTCGAGCCGTTGACGTAGAGATGGATGTGCATGGTGCGGCCCTTGTCGTCCGGCGGATAGGCGAACACTTCCTCCGCGCCGAAAGCCTTCTTGTAGAATTCGGCGGCCTTGATGGCGCCGTCGACCTGCAGGTAGGGGGTCAATCCGCCAAGGACCTTGGCGCGGGGCGGGGTCTGGTCGTTCATTCTCGTGTTCCTCTTCACGGGGTTGATCTGGCCACCCAAGGACGGACGAACCGGCGGCGATCCTACATGCCTCTCGAAAATTTCTTAAAGGGCCGGTTCCCGGCAGCCGGGGCGACCGGAGAACAATCGCATTGGATATGCCACTTTATATGACCTTCGCCGAGAAGGTGGCGGCACGGCGGCTTTCCCGCGTTTCGAAAATCTCCGGAAAGCCGATGTCCTTGCGCAACTCGGCGGGCAGCGAAAGCAGGATGCGCTCGCTGCGATGACGGGCACGCGCCGCGGCATACCGGTTGGCGAGGCGGCCGATGGATGACAGTACCGACATGTTGGGTCTCCCTGGTTGATGCCGGCATCACCGTGTCGGCATCCCAAGGACGAGGCGGCAACAGGCGATCCGACAGATCGCCTCAATCTTTTCAGAACACCGACGCCGCCAGCGCGGTGTCGTAATATTCCACCATCTCGATGATCTCGCCGTCGCGCACCGTCCAGAAATTGGCGGTGCGCATGATGAACTCCTCGCCGGTGGCGCGGCGTGTCATGTAGATCTCGACCTGCGCGGCGACCTTGTCGCCGCCGTCGATGATCTCGACCGGGACGAAGTGCCGGTATTCGAAGTCATCGTCGAGCGCCAGGAGCCTGGCGAGGAATTCCTGCTTGCCATGCGCGGTGCCGGCATGACGCGATTGCCGGGGATCGGCAATCCAGCGGAATACGACATCCTCGGCGCAATGGGCGAGGGCGCCCTCGATGTCGCGGTCCGCATAGGCTTTGTAGAGATTGCTGACGATTTCCACTGCACGCATGGCCCGTTCCCTCCATGGCTGAGCAATTCAAGATGCTCCTTTTTTAGCAGATGGAAAAGTATTGCCGGGCCGGCAGCAAAGCCTGCCGGGCCGGCGTTGCTTCGAATGCCGGCCCGGCAGATGTATCGTCTCTCAGTTCGGCGTTTCGGCGACGGAGCGGAAGAACGCTTCCGGGTCGTCGACTTCGGTCAGCCGCCGCCTGTCGATCAGCCAGAAGCGGTTGCCGACGGCGCGGATGAAGGAGCGGTCATGCGAGGCAAGCAGGCAGCTCGCCTGATGCTTCAGCAATTCGTCCTCCAACGCTTCCTGACCGTCGATATCGAGGTGGTTGGTCGGCTCGTCGAGCAGATAGAAATTGGGATGGATGAGCCGCAGTACCAGCATCATCAGTCTCGACTTCTGTCCGCCGGACAGAAGGCCGATCTTCCGCTCCTGCATTTCGATGGCGATGCCGGCGCCGGCGAGCAGAGAACGGGCGCGCTGCTCGCCGACATCGAAGCGGCGCGAGAGCATCGCCAGCGGCGTGTCGTCGCCATCGATGCCCGACAACGCCTGATCGCTGTAGCCGAGCGCGGTCGAGGGCGTCACCTTGACGTTCGCGACCGAACCTGGCTCGGCGACGGCGTCGCGGATCATCGCGATGAAGCGCGTCTTACCGACGCCGTTTCGGCCGAGCAGCACGATGCGATCGTCTTGGCAGATATGGCGCTTGCCGGTCCTGAACAGCAGCGTGCCGTCAGGGGTTTCGACCGCCGCGTCCTCGAGCGTGATCAGCACCTTGGCGTGGGTGCCGCGGTTGGCGAGCCGGATTGCGCCGGCCGAGCGTTCGCGGTGAGCCGCCACCGCCGCATCTTCCAGCTTCTCCGCCCGCTCCTTGAGCTGCCTGGTCTTCACCGTCAAAAGGTCGCTGCCGGAATTGATGCCGATATTGTTCAGCTTGGCGGCCTGCTTGCGCAGCTGCTGGGCAGTTTTCATGTCGCGCTCGAACTTCCGCGCCGTCGCCGCATCGACGTCGTCGAGGGCCTGCCTGGCGCGCGAATACGGCAAGGCGAACACCGGTGAGTCCTCCGGACGCAGGAACAGTGTGCGGTTGGTGGTGGCGTCGAGGAAGGCGCGGTCGTGGCTGGCGATGATCACCGGCACCTCGCGGGGCAACGCGTTGAGCCATGTCTCGAGTTGGCTGATCCTGGCAAGGTCGAGATGATTGGTTGGCTCGTCGAGCAGGAGCACGTCCGGATCGGTGACCCAGACGCGCGCGATCAGCGCCAGCCGCTGCCAGCCGCCGCTCAAGGCGCGCATTCTCCGCTCGCGCATGTCCTCCGGCACGTCGAGCGAATCCAGCACCACGTCAACGCGCCAGAGCTCGCTGTCGCGCTGTTCGGGCGGCAAGGCATCGGCGACGGCGTCATGGAAGCTGCGGTCGAGCAGCGCGTCGGGGACGGATTGCTCGACATGGCCGACGCGCAAGCCGCGCGAGCGGGTGATGTCGCCGGTGGTGGCTTCGAATTTGCCGGCCAGGCATTTGAGCAAGGTGGATTTGCCACGGCCATTGGCCGCGACGATGCCGAGCCGGTCGCCGGCGCCGATGATGAGGTCGAGATTGGAAAAAAGCGGCGCACTCATGGTGACGCCGAGGGATTTGAGGCTGATCAGGGCCATGTCGATATCTCTGGTCTTGCCGACACTTTGTTGGAGCATGATCCCGAAAAACGGTTCCCATTTTCGGGATCATGCTCTAGCGGCTCAATGCACTTTGACGGTGCGCCGGCGGGCCATCAGGCCACGCTCAGCGGCATCACGAAGGGCAGACCAAAAATCGAAGCGGGAAAACCCGGACCGTCCTGGTCAGCCCTGCAAGCAAGCTCGCAGGGCACAAATCGGGCCACGCTGACGATGGTGATAGTAATTCACGCAGCCCTCCTTTCCAGATGTTCGAGTATGCTGAGCGACTACATCAAAGGCGAGGGTGAGGGCAAGTGGGCCGTCTCCCACAAGCGGAGAAGGAAAAGGCGCTACTGCCCCGGCCGACCAGTCTTGCCCGGCCGGCGTTTCTGGCGGCGCTCGTCGGCTGGATCCTCGTAGGAGCCGATGCCGGCGCGCTGGCGGACGATGGGTTTGTCGTCGCGTTCCTTCGCGCCCCCCTCTGTCCTGCCGGACATCTCGCCCCCAGGGGGGGAGATCGGCTGCGGCTTAGCCGGCTTCTTGCCCTCGACGGGCTTCTCGGTGCGGCGCACCGTCATCTCGTCAAGCGAGTTCTTGCGGAACAGCGGTTTGCTGCGGTCGCCGGGAATACCGAAATCGGAACCATGCGCTTCCTGCGCGCTCTGCTTCTTGAACAGCGAACGCGAGACGGCGCCGGCCGGGGTCGTCATGTCGGTGCCGGGGCCCATGTCGTCGATCGACGGCTTGGCGAAAAGCGGCTTCTTCACCGGCACGGCACCGTCGGCGCCCATCTCGTCGAGATGCGGCTTGCGGAACAGGTTGGGCCGGGCGGCTTTGGCCGCTTCCTCGGCGGCACGCGCTTCATCGAGCTTGCGGAACCGCTCCTGTTCCTCGACCGTACGATGTTTGGCCACGCCCTTGTTGTGCTTGCCCTTTTCGCGGCCCGATGCAGGACTTTGGCTTTCCACCTCGCGCGCCAGCGGATCGTCGGAGATGGCGAGCTCCATCTCGCGCAGCCGCTTGATCTCGTCGCGGACGCGCGCCGCCTTCTCGAAGTCGAGATTGGCGGCGGCATCGCGCATCTGCTTGTCCAACGCCTCGAGATGGGTCTTGAGGTTGTTGCCGATCATCGCCCCGGCATCGTCGGTGAACTGCGAGATGTCGGCGCGGACATGGTCCTTCTCGTAGACCGAGTCGAGGATGTCGGCGATGCGCGACTTGACCGATTCCGGCGTGATGCCGTTGGCGAGGTTCCACTCCATCTGCTTCTCGCGGCGGCGATTGGTCTCCGCCATCGCCCGCTCCATCGAGCCGGTGATCTGGTCGGCGTAGAGGATGACCTTGCCATCGACGTTACGGGCGGCGCGGCCGATGGTCTGGATCAGCGAGGTTTCCGAACGCAGGAAACCTTCCTTGTCGGCATCGAGAATGGCGACGAAGCCGCATTCGGGAATGTCGAGGCCTTCGCGCAACAGGTTGATGCCGACCAGCACGTCGAAGGCGCCGAGGCGCAGATCGCGCAGGATCTCGATACGCTCCAGCGTGTCGATATCGGAATGCATGTAGCGGACGCGGATGCCGTTCTCATGCAGGTATTCGGTGAGATCCTCGGCCATGCGCTTGGTCAGCACGGTGACCAGCGTGCGGTAGCCGGCCCGGGTCGTGTCGCGGATCTCGCCGACGACGTCGTCGACCTGGCTCTTGGCCGGACGCACCTCGACCGGCGGGTCGATCAGGCCGGTCGGGCGGATGACCTGCTCGGCGAAGACGCCGCCGGACTGGTCGAGCTCCCAACCGCCCGGCGTCGCCGAAACCGCCACCGACAGCGGGCGCATGGCGTCCCATTCTTCGAAGCGAAGCGGCCGGTTGTCCATGCAGGAGGGCAGGCGGAAACCGTACTCGGCCAGCGTCGCCTTGCGGCGGAAGTCGCCGCGATACATGCCGCCGATCTGCGGCACGGTGACATGGCTCTCGTCAATGAAGACCAGCGCGTTGTCGGGAATATATTCGAACAAGGTTGGCGGCGGATCGCCCGGCTGGCGTCCGGTGAGATAGCGCGAATAATTCTCGATGCCGGCGCAGGAACCGGTCGCCTCAAGCATCTCCAGGTCGAAGCGGGTGCGCTGCTCCAGCCGCTGCGCCTCCAGCAGGCGGCCAGCCTTTTCAAGCTCTTGCAAGCGAAGCTTGAGCTCTTCCTTGATAGACTTGATGGCTTGATTCAAGGTCGGGCGCGGCGTCACATAGTGCGAATTGGCGTAGATCTTGACGCTTTTCAGCTCGCCGGTCTTTTGGCCGGTCAGCGGGTCGAACTCGGTGATGGCCTCGATCTCGTCGCCGAACATCGAGATGCGCCAGGCGCGGTCTTCCAGGTGGGCCGGGAAGATCTCGATGGTGTCGCCGCGCACGCGGAAGGAGCCACGGACGAAATTGATGTCCTGGCGCTTGTACTGCTGGGCGACGAGATCGGCGAGCAGGGCGCGCTGGTCGAGCCGGTCGCCGACCTGCATCTGGAAGGTCATCGCCGTATAGGTCTCGACCGAGCCGATACCGTAGATGCAGGACACCGAGGCGACGATGATGACGTCGTCGCGCTCGAGCAGCGAACGCGTCGCCGAATGGCGCATGCGGTCGATCTGCTCGTTGATCGAGGATTCCTTTTCGATGAAGGTGTCGGTCCGGGGCACATAGGCCTCCGGCTGGTAATAGTCGTAGTAGGAGACGAAATACTCGACCGCGTTTTCGGGGAAGAATTTCTTGAACTCGGCATAGAGCTGCGCGGCCAGCGTCTTGTTGGGCGCCAGGATCAGGGCAGGACGCTGCGTTTCCTCGATCACCTTGGCCATGGTGAAGGTCTTGCCCGAGCCGGTCACCCCGAGAAGCACCTGGGTGCGGTCGTTGCTGCCGACGCCTTCGACGAGATCCTTGATCGCCGTCGGCTGGTCGCCGGCCGGCTCGAAATCCGAAACCATCTTGATGGCGATGCCGCCTTCGGACTTTTCCGGGCGCTCGGGGCGGTGCGGCGTCCAAAGCACGCCGTCCTTGTGCAGGGGATTGCCGGATTCGATCAGTGCCGACAGTGCTGCCACCGTGGCGGTGACGCCACTGGACGTCATCGTCTCGGCTTCTTCCAGCGAGACGTCGAGGCCGGCGATCGGATTGAGGCCGGCCGCGGTGCGCTCGCGCGCCGACGCAGCACCCCCCATCGAGGTGCCGCGCGCCGTGCGCCCGGGCGCCGACGAGCGCTCGGGGATCTTCTTCGGGGCCTTCGCCTTCGGCTGCTTTTCCGCCTCGCGCTCGATCTGCCCGGCCCAATCGGAGATCGAGCCGGTCAGCGGCGCGCCGGAAAAGTCGGCCTGTGGCGCCTCGCCAAAACCACCGGGCTTCAGCGGCTCGGCGGCATCGAGGAATTCCGTCAGCGGACTGCGCCGCTTCGGCGCGTCATCTTGCGCCGGCGAAGGCGTCTTCTTGTCAGGATGTCTGGCCATGACCGGAATATGGGTGGACTCGGTTCAAATGGAAAGAGCCGAGTGAAACGGCGCCGGCCGCGCGCGGACGCTGCTGACAGAAGGCTGTCAGGAGAGGCGTCATGACGTAGTGAGCCGGAGATCGCTGGCGTCCGATGTCGCGGTCGAGGCAAGCGCCGCGGCGACGGCGGCGGCGCGGCGGGCCTTCGGTCCGTCCACCGGCCAGACCAGACGACGCCTGATGGTCAATGCCGGAATCTCGCTGGCAATCTCGACGAGCTGCCCGGAGCGGAAATGCTGTCTCAGTACCAGTTCGCTGGCGAGCAGCGCGCCCATCCCGGAGATCGCGGCCTGCGCGGCCAGTACGGTCAAGGGGAACCGCGGTCCGTGGTCGATGTTCTTGCGCTGTCGGCCGGCGGCGGTGAACCAGTTCTCCCATGTGGGATAGACGTCGTCGCCCATGGTCTGATCGATATGCAGCAGAGGCAGGCGGTCGAGCATCCCGGCGCCGTCCCGGTCGGAGCGGTTCCCGATCAACGCCGGGGCGCAGGCCGGGACTACCCTTTCGGTGAAGAGCTCGGCCGAAGCGAGATATTTCGCCGAGCTGTTGCGGTAGCTGATGGCGAGGTCGATGCCTTCCTCCAGCATCGAATCCAACGCGATCGACACGACGACGCGCACATCCAGCCTGCCGAGAGCCGCGCGGACATTGCCAAGGCGCGGCGCCAGCCAAAGCGAGGCGAAGGACGGATCGGCCGCGACGGTGAACATATCGGCGCGGCGCTCGAAACGCAGCCGCCGCAGCCCGGACGCCAGTGCGTCGAAGCCGCGGTCGATGTCGGGCAGCGCCGCTTCGGCGATGCGCGTGAGCGCGATGCCGTTGCCCTCGCGCCTGACCAGCTTGACGCCAAGCCGATCCTCCAACTGCCGCAACTGATGGCCGACGGCGCCCGGCGTGACACCGAGCTCGTCGGCGGCGCGCGTGAGACTGCCGGTGCGCGCGGCGGCGGCGAGCGCCCGCAAAGCCGACAAAGGGAGGTGGCGAAGAAACGTCATGGATTGAGCTTACCTCAAAACCTGCGAAAACAAACTCGTTTGCTATGTGGGCTACCGCAGGCCTAGCGTTGAAGCCAGCTCAACTTAGGATGCCAGGTCATGCTCGATATGCAAACGCAGTCCATTCCCATTAATCAGGCTTTTGCGCCGCCCTGCTCGTTCCGATCGACGTGCAACGAGGGAGCACGCATCGCGGTCGAATTCGACGACGGTAGCGCCGGCCGGCTGTCGATGCGCTGGCTGAGGCTTGCCTGCGAATGCGAGATATGCGGCGACACCGCTTCCGGAAAGCGCTGGCTGACGCCCGCCGACGTTCCCGCCGATATCCGGGCGACGTCGGTCGAAATCTCGTCCGACGGGACAATGGATGTGGTCTGGCAGGACGGCCATGCCTCCCGCTTCGCGGCGGGCTTTCTGGCCGTCTACGCCGGACGGGTCGGCGATTTCGGTGCGCCACGCTTCCATCCGGAACTGTGGAACAGCGATCTCTCGAGGCGGCTCGGTCGCTTTGCCTTCGATGCGGTGGTCGAGGACGACGAGGCGCTTTTCCGCTCGCTGCGCGCCTTACGCGACCACGGCATCGCCATGCTGACCGGCGTTCCGGCCGAGCCCGAGGCGACGCTGCGTGTCGCCGGCCGCTACGGGCCCGTGCGCGAGACCAGCTACGGCAAGGTTTTCGACCTTGTCTCACGACCTGACGCGCGGGTGGCCGGAGAGACGGCGCGGGCGCAGATCCCGCACACGGACGAGCCGTTCCGCTATTCGCCGCCGGGCTTCATCTTCTTCCATGCCATCAGGACCGGCGCCGGCAGCGGCGGCACATCGCTGATGGTCGACGGTTTTCAGGTCGCCGAACAGATGCGCACGAACACGCCTCATTTGTTCGACCTGCTGACCCGGCATGGCGTGACATTCCATCGCGAGCACGCCGGCGACGTGTTCTTCAGCGCCGAGGCGCATGTCATCAGCCTAGACGCGACCGGCGCCGTCACCGGCATGCGCTTCAACGATCGCTGCCTGGCGCCGCAGGCCGGCGCCGTCGACGAGATCGATGGGCTGATCGAGGCGCTTGCCGAGCTGACGCGGCTGATCTGCGATCCGGCGAACCAGTTCCGGCACCAGCTGCAGCCAGGCGAGGTGCTGGTCTTCGACAATCAGCGGGTCCTGCACGGGCGCACCGAATTCGATCCGACATTGGCGGTCCGCCATCTCAGAAGCTGCAACCTCGACCGTGACGGCGTCCACAGCGCGTTCCGCACGCTGGCCCGTCGCTTCGCGCCGCAAGAGGCACAGGCGGTGCTTTACCAGGGGGCTATTCTTTAGCCTGTGGAATAGGTCCTCAATTGAACCACAGCGCGAAAGTCAGGAAACCGGCGCCGCCGAACTCGCGCTGGATCTGGTCGAAATCGTCACTGGCGAGGATCCTGCCGCTTTCGAGATAAGGCGCGATGCCGGGGCCGGTGATCGACAACACGAGGTCGAAAGGTTTCGGCTCGTCGAAGAAGCGCTTCATGTTGATGCCCCTGCCGGTGACGCGGAAATGTGGCAGCAGCACGCGGCCTTCGAGAAGGTCCTCGGCCATGGTCAGCGCGGCGAGCCAGGCGGTCACCTGCTGCTCGCCGACCTCGAGGCCGGTCAGCGGATTGACGCCTTTCTGCTGCGGTCCAGGCAGCCATTCGCGGTCATTGTCGGTCTCGGCCAGGATCGCTTTCCAGTCCTCGCGCGACAGCCGGATCATCTCCAGCAAATGGCGGCGCGCGGTCTGCCGGCGCTCCGGCTCGACCACCGGCCAGTTGACGAGGTGCACCAGCGAGACGAAGTCGGCGAAGCGCCATTCCGAGGCAAAGATGTTGCCGCTCATGCCGCCATCCGGCGGTACCAGCGCATCCTGCAAGGGCAGTTTCGCGCGCGGGAACAGCATGTGGAAGGAGCCGTCGAACATGCCCTTGAAGTCATGCGCCAGCCAGAAATCGGCCTGCGCCATCAGGAATTCGGCGTAGCCTTGCAGCCAAAAGCCGTCGGCGCGGTCGAAGCGGAAGGTCAACGAGGGTGCTGCATCGCTGGTGTCGATGCTGCCACGGGCGAGCGAGGCCATGATGGCGGCGATGCTTTCGTCGGGCGCGAGCTTGCCATCCTCGTTGAGGTCGATGCCGACGCGGGTGAGGTCGACGACCATGCCGATATCGGCATCGGCCGGCACCGAGCCCAGCGTTGCAGCGGATTTTTCCAGCCGGTCACGGAAGGCGACAAGGATGGCGCGGAATTCTTCATAGGTCAGCGGTTGCGGGTTGGGATTGTCCGGCACGGGCAATTGCATCAGCGGCAGCATGAAGGATTTCGGGCTCTCGAACCCATGCCGATGCAGGCCGGTGGCGAGGAGTTCCAGGGCGGTGAAGAATTCGCCGGCGCCCGCGGCATAGGCCGCTGCCGGGTCCCTGGCCGCTGCCGCCTCCAGCGTCGACAGCGCCGCGTTGCGGTCGGCAACGCTCTTCGCCTCAAACATGGACTTGGCCGCGTCCGGCATCTCCGCCCACGCGAAGGATGCCGGCAGGAATGCAGACAAGGCTGCTGCAAGGATCGCTCTACGCATCGTCATTGCCCTCCACTCATGCCGCGAGCATACACGTATTTGGCTCGAGGCGTTCTCCGGTCCTGCAGATCAGCGGGTCCGTTTTCGCGATGGCGCCCGGCTTCAACCGGCCCGTCAGACAGTCTACACAGGGCGAAACTGGACCTGCCCGTGTCGAATTATCCGCTTTCCTACAAACTGTCGTGGCTGCCGCGCCTGCTGCGACCGTCGCTTGCCGGCGACCGGGACGGTTTCGCGGCGCCGGCGGCGACGTTGATCGATCCGCAGCCAACGCGGAAGGTGCGGCTGGCGTTCGTCGGCGACATTTCGGCCGTCGCCAATCGCGATGCGCCGGAATGCGATCCGGCGATCGCCGCGCTGCTTTCATCCGCCGACCTCGTGGTCGGCAATTGCGAAAGCCCGATCGTCGAACGCCCACGCGCGATCATAGGCACGTGGCTCGGCACGCATCACGCGATGGGCGAGCGCTTCCTGGCCGATGCGCTTGCAACTGCCGGCATCGCGCGTGACAGGCTCGTGCTGTCCTTCGCCAACAATCATGTGCTCGACCAGGGGATTGCCGGCTTCGAGGAAACACGCGCGACGCTGAGCCGGCTCGGGATCCGAACCATCGGCACGGTTGCGGGCGGACCGGTCCAGCATCATGCGGCCGGATCGCTGACGATCGGCTTTGCGGCCTTCACGCTGTGGCGCAACACGGACGCCGCGCCGTTCGAGGAACGCATCTCGATGCGCAGCGATCCCGCCGAATGGCCGCGCGACGCGTCCGGCATCGACTTGCTTTGCGCGGTGCCGCACTGGGACTGGGAGTTCCGGCATCTTCCACGACCTGCGACCCGGGCGCTGGCGAGGCGGCTGGCGGATCACGGTGTCCGGCTGATCGCCGGGCATCACACGCATGTTTTGCAGCCCATCGAGCGCATCGGCGATAGCTTCGTCGCCTATGGGCTCGGCGATTTTCTCGGAACCGCCTTTACCAGACTGCCGTGGCCGGCACGCATCGGCTCGGTATTCGTTGTCGATGTTAGCGCCGATCCGGCCACGCGCGGCGCCATCGTTGCCTACAAGATGCACTTCTTCATGCGACTGCGGGCAGGCAGCCATGAGCGGCTGGTGCCGGTGGAGGCGCTCGACTGCGCGATGAGGGAATGGGTCGCGGCGCGTTTGAACGCGATTTTTCCGAGTTAGGAAAACTGGCCGTCGATTGCCGCCGGGTGCTGGCGACTTTCACGCAAAAGCCGCTATCATGGCCGCATCTCAGCGGCGGCCGGGGGTGACCATGGAAGCAGTGGATTTCATGCCGAGCGAAGCGGCGATCGCAGGCATCAGGCGCGGCATCGAGGACTATGAGGCGAAACGGGCGTCAGCCCAGAAACAGGTCCGCTGGCGGATCCCCGTGTTCGTCGGCCTGGCCGTCGTCTTCGTCGCGCTCATTGCCTGGCTGTTCAACGCCGCCGCCGATCCTCACGAACAGTGGCTCTCCACGCCGCATGTCTTTCTCTATCTTGGCGGCATGGCCGCGGCGGTGGTGCTCTATTTCCAGGCGCTGAGGCCGGCGACCCGGCTGCAGCAATCCTTCCGCGACACGCTGCTGCCGATGATCTTCGGCTTCGTGCGCGACGTGCGCTACCAGCACGGAACGCGGCCGAACTCCTTCGACAGGATGCCGCGCGAAACCGTCGGCGCTTTCAACCGCCAGAGCTTCGACGACGTCATTTCCGGGCGCTACGAGGATTTTCCCTTCGAGCTCTACGAGGCCAAGCTCTGGGAAGGCTCCGGCAAAAGCGAGACGATCGCCTTCAAGGGCGTCATCGTCGCCTTCGAGACCATCGAGCCGTTCCCGGGCACACTGGTTGCCGCGCGCAAGGCCGGCAAGGTGGCGCATTTCTTCCGCGGCATGTTCGCCACCAAGATGCAGGAGCTGTCCTCCGGCGTCGAAGACCTCGACGCCGCCTATGAATTCCGCACCGACAATGTCGAGGCGGCGCGGCCGCTGGTCACCGGCCGGATGGCGCGGGCGCTGACCTGGCTGCGCGAGACATGGCCCTACGACCAGGCGCGGGTGGCGCTCGGCGGCAGCGACGGCTTTCTGTTGATGCCGCGGTCGAAGAACTTCCTCGAGCTTCCGGATATCTCGCAGCCGATCGACTACAACATTCATGTCGCGCCGATGATCACCGATCTCGGCGCAATGCTGGCGACGGCGTCGCTGGTGCGCAAGATCGGCGCGAAGGACGAAGCGGCCGGATAGGGTTCAGCAATCGAAGCCGTATGCAGAACGCATGTAATCCGCCTCTTCCTTCGACATCTTCTTGAGCATCACGCAGACGGTGAAGCTGCCGACCTGGCGGCCGTTCCTGGTGTAGCCCCAGTCGGAGATGTCGTCCCTGGCGAATTCGATGTTCTGGCCGAGGACGACGTTGCGGACGATTTCCGGCTCGTTCGCCAATATGCCGACGAAGCCGGCGTCGGTCCGCTTGAAGGGGATGACCCAGAAATGCTCCGTCGCATTTCCGTCGACGATCATCACCTTCAGCTTGAACCTGTCGGTTCCCGGCGGCGGAGCGTCGGCCAAAGCCAGGAATTCATCCAGGCTGGATCGCGCCTTTGCGATCGCCGCCGCCATCTCGGCGTCGTCGGAGGCGATCATCATGGCCTTGTCGTCGCCTTCCGCCCAGGCATGCAAAGGAGCGAGCGCCAGCAGCAGGCATAGCGCGATACGATTGGCAATTGTCATGACACCCCCCAACCCCAGTCAAGGCCACTATCTTCCTGTAATATGTCGGCATTATCAATCGAACTGCGGTTCGCCGCCAAGCTATTGAAGCCATCGGCGGACGCCTGCCATTGCGACAATCATCCGTGGTTTTGCTAAGTGGCCCACGCTGATCGTCAGCTGGGTATGATAAGCAGGAAGACCCGGCTGCCGAAGAAATCGAATACGTTGAATGGAACTGCGCGGAGAGGGCAGGATATGCGACCGAGATTTGCGGCAGCGGCGTTCGCGGCGATCGTGCTTTGCGCCGGGCCTGCCCGTGCCGACGACCCGAAGGCGTTCAAGCTGACCATCGACGGCGTGACGATCGACATCGATCCGGGCGAGGATGTCGACGTGACCTTGCCCGGCGGCAGGACCAGCAAGGTGCGGATCGATCACAATGATTTCGCGACCTTCTCCGGCGGCGCATTCTCCTTCGTCCATTCGAGCAGCAATTCGGTCACCAAGACCGATCTCGGCGACGGCATCGCCCAGTATCTCATGGCTTCGGCGCTCGGCACCCTCGTCGTGGTACAGAAATACGACAGGATGAACCCGGTTTCCCTCAACCAGCTGATGCTGCAGGAGATGACCAAGGAAACGGTCCAGGCGGGTGGGCAGCTGACGCAGCAGCCGACGAGCCGCAAGCTTGCCGACGGCAAGGAGTTGACGGGCCTCAAGGCCACCGTCAAGACGCGCACAGACAGTGCGGATTTCGAGATCGTCGGCTTCGGCACCGCCGATCGGGGACTGCTCTTCATCACGCGCATCGGCGATCAGGACAATGCGACCGAGCAGCCGCTGATCGACAAGTTCTGGGAGACCTTGAAGATCAAGCTGTAAGGTGTCCGATATTCAGGTGAGGCCGGCCCGCCCTGAATCTCCACACGCCTTGGACTGGCTTACAGACCCGTCAGGCCGGCCAGCCAGTTCGCCGAGCGCTTCGCCGCGTCCACCGTTGCGCCAGCGGCGCGGCTGAGATCGGTCTTGACCACGGCATAGCCGGCCTTGGTGCGGTAAAGCACGGCGCGGCCGCCATCGACCGACCTATCGAAGGCGACGGGCTTTGCCGATTCCGTTTCGCTGGCGGTCACCGTTGCGCCGACCGGGGCGCTCGGGCGATGGTCGAGCTCGGGCGGCAGCGGGGCGATGGTTTCGACGACGCGGTTCCTGGGCTTCAGATCCGGCCTGGAGGCTTTCGCGGCAAGCTCGGAGGAAGAGGCCGAGCCCTTGACGCGGCAGATGCCTGAAACCAGCGGATAGTTGAAATTGCGCTGGTGCAGCATCTGGCTCTTCATCGCCGCCTCGCAGTCGGCGATCGTCGCCCATTTGGCCGGCGTCTCGCCGATATATTCGCACAGCTTGGCATCGCAGTCGCAGCCGACGATGGTCATGGCGACAAGGGCGGTCTTGATCACGGTCTTGTCCCTTCGAAATTGCCTCCCCAACCGCTTGCATCAATCCGCGCCGAACAAGGCGGGATTTGGCCGCCATTGTGAAATGTGGATGACGGGGCGTTTCCGAAGGTTGCTCAGTCGGCGACTGTGGCCGAAATGCCTCAGTCGTCGGCGTAGACATGTTCCAATTCGGCACCGGCCTTGGCCAGAGCGGCCAGGACCAAATGCAGCTTGCGCACGGCGACGGTCAGCGCCGTGCGGCGCGTGTCGGGCGATACAGGGATCGGCTGGCTGAACAGGATTCGCGAGCCGTCGGGGGCGGTGATTTCCGCGCCCGAGGTCGCCGTGATCATGATCTCGTCCTTGCCGCCGATCTCGACGAAGGAGATTCCCTTGTCGATCAGGCGCGGGACCATCCCGGTAAAGGCTTGCGAGCGGCTGGTGACGAAGATGGTGCCGTCGCCGCCGAGATCGCGCTCGAGAAGCGTATCCGGCTCGTTGCGCGCCGCCTCGCCGACCGGGCCCTTGGCCCAGACATGGATGTCGGGCGGGCTCGGATCGCCGGCGGCGGCCAACGCCGATTTGCTGAGATCGGCGCACCATTGCTTGACCGTGTCGGCCAGGCCGAAGGCGAGCTTGCGTTCGCTGGTGCGGATGGAGTCGTCGCCGGCGGCGGGCTCGACCGCAAACAGGCCGGCGCGCTCTTCGGCATAGGGAAACGCGTACCAGGGCGCCCTGTCGAGAAAGCCGGCGTAATCGGCGGCGACCCTGGCCTGGTAGATGTCGGCCGCGACGTGCTTGCCGGCGGTTGCCTCGGTGATGCGGCCGACCGTGTTCTCGTAGGCCCACTGGATGGCGTAGTCGATCGTCAGGCCGGTGCCGATGAGCGTTGGCGCGACGTAATCGAGGATGTCGATGCCGCGAGCGGACGTCACACGGATAATCGTTGCATAGTCCTGCCAGTAATGGCCGACATAGGCCCAATAGGGAAAGCCGCTCGGCTGATCCTTTTCGACAAAGGTGGCGTAGTCGTGCGCGGCATGGACGGTCGCCCATTTCAGGTAAGCCAGCCGGGTCGACGGCGCGGGCGACTGATAATCCGGTATGGCTTGCCGGACCTTCGCGGCGAGTTGTGCCGGCGGAGTACCGTCGGTGATGCCGGGCAATGGGGTCTTGTCGAGCGCCGGGGTGGTGAGAAAGCCGTAGGCCAGTCCGACGACTGGGATCAGCACCACGATAACGACCAGCCAGAGAATTGTCTTGATGAGCCGTCTCAGCCAGCGCAGCAGGAACATGTCAGGCCGCGCCCGGGTCGAGGGGCCGGCATATCGGCATGCAAAAGCCGGCACGGTCGGCGAAGATGCCGGCGACGGCAAGCTTGCGGATCAGCGGCATGAAGCATCCCCCTTCACGTCACGCTGAACGTTAGCCGATTTTGGCGCGGCGAACAGCCCGGCTCCGCACAAAGCGCAAAACAGGTTACCGGCGCCGGCGATCTCCGCCGGCAGCACTCGCCCGCTGGCGAGGCATCGCGCCAAACTGCCTGGAAAGCCGTTCCCAAAAAGACAGTTGGCGCTGGGATTTCTCCCAGCGCCTCCCTGTCAGATCAGGAACCGGTTAAGGCAGCAAGTCCTGTAAAGTCGTCGCGCCAGGCCAGCCTTGATTTTGACGGTCCTGCCAGTCGCCACCCGAGGGCAGCTCCCGTTCCAGACCACGCCGATCTCCACCCTTGCGGGCTTCGCCCAGCGTGCCATCGAAGGTTTTTACCGGCCTTCATGGCAGCATCGGTCCGCCGTCGGCGTTGGCACGCTTTCCGCGGCACCCGTAGGTCTCGGCATCCGTCCCTCCAACAGGCAAGCCTGCTCTCGTTCTGGGCCGTACGGGCCTCAGGAAATCCGCCTTGCGCTTTTGCCTTTCGGCTGGGGCGTTCAGTGGCCGCCTGAGATGGGTTGAATGTACGCCGGGTAAGGGGTCTGGGGAATGCCGGCGTGCCTGTGGATAGCGGGATTATCGGGGACCAATGGCAAAAGCTTTGGAATCTGCCGGCCGAACCCCTTAGACGGCCTGCCCCGCTTTTTTAGCGACCTTGGGTGTTCGAGCCTTGCTCCGCCGCCCGGTCCGCGTTTCAATGTCGGCAAAAGAGTTTGGGCCGGCAAAAGACTTTGGGCGCCAGCGCGGACTCCGCTGCGCATTTTGCGCGGCGTGCCTCGGGGGAGGTCGGCTTGAAGGTCGGGGTAGTACTCAATCCGATTGCCGGAGGCGGTAGGCTCAAGCGGCATTGGGCGGAGGCGGCGGCGTCGCTCAAGATGAATTTCGGCGGTTTCGACCTGCGCGAGACGCAAGCCTGCGGCGACGCCGAGCGGCTGGCGATCGACCTCGCCGCCGGCGGATGCGACCTGGTGATCGCGGCCGGCGGCGACGGCACCGCCAGCGAGGTGGCCGACGGGCTGCTGCAGGCACGGCAAGAGAGCGGCCGCGAAAGCGCGCTTGGACTTCTGCCTTGCGGCACCGGCATCGACTTCGCGCGCGGGCTTGGCCTGCCGCGCGGCATAGGCGCCTCGGTCAAGCAAATCGCCGATGCCGAGGGCCGCAAGATCGACGCCGGCCGCATCTGCTACATCGACGACCATGGCGCGCTGGCCAGCCGCCACTTCATCAATATCGCCAGCCTCGGCCTGTCCGGCGCGACGGATCGCGCCGTCAATGCCGACAAGCGCAAGGGCAGGGTGTCGGCCAAGGCGCTGTTCTTCTGTCGCACGGTGCTGGAGTTCGTCCGCTACCGCTTCCAGGACGTCCGGATCACCATCGACGACGGCGAGCCGGTCGAGGCGCGCATGGCGCTGGTGGCGGTGGCCAACGGCAAATTCTTCGGCGGCGGCATGATGATCGCGCCGGACGCGGAGCTCGCCGACGGCCAGTTCGACATCGTTATCCTGCGGGCCGCCGGCAAACTCGGCTTGATCCGCGACCTTCGCCTGCTCTATGGCGGCCGCCATCGCAACCATCCGGCAATCACTATCCTGCGTGGCCGCAAGGTGCTGGTCGAGCCGCTCGGCGATGTCGAGAAGAACGGCGCGCTGGTCGACATAGACGGCGAGTCCCCGGGCCGGATTCCGGCGACCTTCGAGGTCCTGCCCGGCGCGCTGACGCTGCGAGGTTGAATCAACTGGCTGAGAGCTTGATTCCGCTGGCACGGCCAGATGGTTGAAATAGCTGGCTAAATTTTTGCCGGATTACAGTTCGAGCTTGGCAGGGAAGCCCGGCGCGCGCAGTTCCGTCCCGACCGCATCCTCCAGAAGCTTGACGATCTGGGTCGACCAGGCATCGCCGCCATAGGTGCGCTTGCCCTCCTCGAAAATCGCGTTGACGCGTGACGCCAGATCGAGCGGCGCGCCGAAATCCCTGCCCATGGCCAGCGCGAAGCCGAGGTCCTTCAGCGCCAGGTCCATGGTGAAGCCGATGTCGTAGGAGCCGTTGAGCACGAGCTGGCTTTCGGTCTCGTGGACGAAGCTGTTGCCGGATGAGGCGACGATGGCGTGGTAGGCCTGGGCGAGGTCGAGCCCGCCCTTTCTGGCGAGCATCAGCGCCTCGCCGGCGGCGACGAGATGGATGAAGGCGAGCATGTTGGTGATGACCTTGATCACCGCCGCCGAGCCGACAGGGCCCATCAGGAACGACTTCGCGCACATCGCCTCGATGGCTAATCGATGGCGTTCGTAGAGTGCGGCATCGCCGCCGACCAGCGCGGTGATCCTGCCCGCCGCCGCCAGATGCACGCCGCCGGTCACCGGGCATTCCAGCGTCTCGATGCCCTTCGCCGAGGCGATTGCGGCAAGCCGCAGGATCTCGTCGCGGCCGTTGGTCGACATCTCGATCCAGGTGCCGCCGGCCGGCAGGCCTTGGAGCAATCCGTCGGGGCCGGCCAACACCGCCTCGCTCACCTTGGGCGATGGCAGGCAGGTTATCGCGTTGCCGGCGCGGGCGGCGGCCTCGGCGGGACTCGCAGCCGCCGTGGCGCCGAGCGCGACCAGACGCTCGACCGCCGCCGGGTCGCGGTCGACGACGGTGACGGCAAAGCCGTTGCGCAGCAGGCTGGCGGCAAGGTTGCCGCCGAGATGGCCAAGCCCGATGAAGGCGTAGGCGAGGGTCACGGCATCAACGGGGTCTGCATCATCTGCAGATGCAGGTCCTTGCCGTTATAGGGATGCGCGTCGCAGACTTCCTCGTTGAGCTCGACGCCGAGGCCCGGCTCTTTCGAGGGGATGACATTGCCGTCCTGCCATTCGATCTTCTTCTTGAGCAGTTTTTCGTGGAAACCGTCCCACTGCTTCAGCGATTCCAGGATCAGGAAATTGGGCAGCGTCACCGCAAGCTGGATGTTGGCGGCGCCGACGATCGGACCGCAATAGCAGTGCGGCGCCACCTGGATGTGGTAGGCCTCGGCCATGGCGGCGATCTTCTTGGTTTCGAGGATGCCGCCGGAGCGGCCGAGATCCGGCTGCAGGATGGTGGCGGCGCGGTTCTCGATGACACGCGCGAATTCGAACTTCGTCGTCAGCCTTTCGCCGGTGGCGACCGGGATCGACGTGCCGCGGGCGACCTGCGCCATCACCTCCGGCATGTCCGGCGGCACCGGCTCCTCGAACCACAGCGGATCGTATGGCTCGATGGCGCGCGCCATGCGCAGCGCGCCGGATGCGGTGAACTGGCCATGCGTGCCGAACAGGATGTCGGCCCTGGTGCCGACCGCCTCGCGGATCGCCTTGATCATGCGCGCCGAAAGGTCGATGTCGATCAGACGCGGCTGATGGCCGTCATAGGCGGTGTAGGGGCCAGCCGGATCGAGCTTCACGGCGTTGAAGCCCTGCTCGACATATTCGAGCGCGCAGGCGGCGGCCATGTCGGGGTCGTTGTAGACGTTCTTGCCGCGCGCATCTTCCGAATGGACGCTGCCGGTGTGCGGATAGATATAGGTGTAGGAGCGCAGCGTCTCATGCACCTGGCCGCCGAGCAGCTTGTAGACCGGCTTGCCGGCTTCCTTGCCGACGATGTCCCAGCAGGCCATTTCGAGCGCCGAGAAGCAGCCCATGCCGGAGACGTCGGGGCGCTGGGTGAAGCCGGAGGAATAGGCGCGGCGGAAGAAATTCTCGATGTCGTGCGGATCGCGGCCGACGAGATAGCGTTCGGCCATGTCCTCGATCATCCTGGCGGTGATATGCGCGGAGAAGGTGGCGTTGTAGGCTTCGCCATAGCCGGCCACGCCGCCGTCGGTGGTGAGCTTGACGAAGATGAAATACTTGCCGCCGATGCCGGGCGGCGGGTTGCCGACAACCCAGGTCTTCACGTCGGTGATTTTCATTTGTGGTCCTCCAGAATCAGGTCGGCGCCTTTCCATCCGGTCAGGATCGAGGCGGCATTGGTGTTGCCCGTGACGTTGTCGGGGAAAATCGAAGCGTCGATGACCCGCAAGGCGTCCAGCCCGTGCACTTTCAGCCGGGGATCGACCACGGCGCGCGATGCGTCCGGCCCCATGCGGCAGGTCGAGACGGGGTGATAGACGGTGCCCGAGCGTTTCCTGAAATCCTGGATCAAGTCGGCGTCCGACTTTATCGAGGGGCCAGGCAGAACCTCTTCCTCGATGATCTCGGCCATCGCCGGCATCGCGGCGATCTTGCGCACGAACTTCACCGCCGCCAGCATCTCGTCGACATCGGCATTGGTCGAATAGGCATTGGCTGTGATCTTGGGATAGTCGCGCGGGTTGTTCGAGCGGATCATGATCTCGCCGCGGCTCGAGGGCCGGCAGTTGGACAGGCCGATCGAGAAGCCCGGCCAGGGGTCGGGCGTCAGGATCGGACGCTCGCCGCTCTTCGGGATGACGGTCGAGAAGGCCTGGAAATAGAGCTGCATGTTCGGCCGCGCCATCGACGGGTCGGTGCGGAAGAAGCCGCCGGCATTGTTCATCGACAGCGACAGCGGGCCTGAGCGTGTCAGTATGTATTGCATGCCGACCAGCAGCTTGCCCCACCATGGGCGCAGGATCTGGTTGAGCGTCGGGACCTTGCCCTTGAAAGTATAGTTGATGCCGACATGGTCCTGCAGGTTGGCGCCGATATTGTCGTTGGCGTGAATGACCGGGATGTCGAGATTGCCGAGCAGCGCCGACGGGCCGATGCCGGAAAGCTGCAGCAGCTGTGGCGAGTTGATCGAGCCACCGCAGAGGATCACCTCGCGGCCGGCGCGGACAGTTTTCGTTTCGCCGTTCTGCTCGTATTCGACGCCGACGGCGCGCTTGCCCTCGAACAGGATTTTCGTCGCCAGCGCCTTTGTCTCGACGCGGACGTTGCCGCGCTTCATCGCAGGCCGCAGGAAAGCTCGGGCCGCCGACATGCGGCGGCCGTTCTTCGTCGTGATCTGGTAGACGCCAACGCCTTCCTGGGAGGCGCCGTTGAAGTCCGGATTGAATGGCAGTCCGGCCTGTTGGGCAGCGGCAAGATAGCGCTTGGTCAGCGGATGCACCGCGTTCGTGCAGTCAGTGACGCGCAGCGGGCCGCCGACACCACGCCACCGGTCGGCGCCGGCCGCATTGTCTTCCATCGCCTTGAAGGAGGGCAGGAGGTCGTCATAGCCCCAGCCGGGATTGCCGGCGGCGGCCCAGGCGTCGAAATCCTCGCGCGCGCCGCGGATGAAGACCATGGCGTTGATGGAGCTCGAGCCGCCGAGCAGCTTGCCGCGCGGCCAGTGGTCGGCATTGCCGGCGAGACCGGAATCCGGCTCGGCCTTGTAGTTCCAGTTGACGGCCGGATCGAAGAAGGTCTTGCCGTAGCCGAGCGGCATCTGGACGTAGAACCGCTGATCGGTTCCGCCGGCCTCCAGCACCAGCACCGAGAAGCGGCCCGACGCCGACAGCCTGTCGGCAACGACCGAACCGGCCGAACCGGAGCCGACGACGATGAAATCATAAGTCTGCATGATGGTGTGGGCGGCTCCGCAATGTCGGGCTTACCCTAGACATTGCCGGCTCGCGGCGTCGCCGTGGCTTCCGGCATGGCTTGTGAAAAAAGCGACCGGCGAAGCGGCGTGCATTTCGCTTTCACCAAAGCTTGCGACATGGCGGTCGCATTGCTACGCAACAGCAACCGACCTCCAAGGATTTCGCCATGGTGCATTACGCGGACGGAAAACCTCTCGGCGATCTCACTTTGAGGACGCTTGCCATGCCCTCCGACGCCAATGCGGCCGGCGACATCTTCGGCGGCTGGGTTATGGCGCAGATGGACCTTGCCTGCGGCATCCGCGCCGCCGAGCGCGCCAAGGGGCGCGTGGTCACCGCCGCGGTCAAGGAGATGTCCTTCGCCAAGCCGATGAAGATCGGCGACACGCTTTGCATCTACACCCATGTCGAGCGCGTCGGCCGCACCTCGATGGTGCTCAAGGTCGAGGCCTGGGCGCAGCGCTACCTTTCCGACCTGATGGAGAAGGTCACCCATGCCGATTTCGTCATGGTCGCGCTCGACGGCGAAGGCAAGCCAAAGCCGGTTCCGGCCGAGATCTGACGGGATACCCGATTCTCCCCAGGCTTGCCGTTTTGTAACAACGCCCGCGTGGGAGATGCGCGTCGCGACATCCAATGGTTGCCTTCGCGCCCCACTTTGAGGTCGCGAGGGGACAACAATGCGTCAACATATGCTGAACGGCTGGCTCGTGGCAGCCCTTATTGCTCTGGTCTGCCTGCTCGGCGTAACGGCCTATATGGAGGTCAGGAAAGACCTTCCACGCGTCGCCTGCATGCGGGATCGCACCGTGGCCGGCAAGAGGGCCGCGCAATCGGAACGCTGCTCAACGGCGTGTTGCGGCAGCACCAATCCAAACGCCTGATGCGTGGCCGGCTAAAGACAGCCATCCTGTCGAGGCGGTTGCGCGGAGACGCCAGCGAGGCTAGCGGCGAGGCCGCAGCGGAAGCGAAACACGAGACAGGGCCGGCGCCGAGCCGCACGGTTCATCCAATGGTTCAGAAACCATTGAACTACAAGGGTTTCAAGCCTGCTGGCTGTCGAATTTCGCGCGCGCTTCGCGGACCCGATTGGTGTTCTTGCGCGCCCATTCGCCGAGCGCGCCGACCGGTACGAGCAGCTCGTGGCCGAGCGGGGTCAGCTCGTAATCGACACGTGGCGGAATGGTCGGAAACACTTTTCGCGTCACGAACCCATCGCGTTCCAGACCGCGCAAGGTGGTGGTCAGCATCTTTTGCGAAATGCCGCCGACGGCGGCGCGCAACTCGTTGAAGCGCATCGCTCCGTCGCCCAGCTTGCCGACCACGAGCACGGTCCATTTGTCGCCGACCCGTTGCAGGATCTCCGACACGGCGCGGCAGTCCTCGGTGATGTGGGGGTGCCTCAGTAACAAAAACGTGCCTCCTTGCGCGCCGATTTGTCAGTATCACATATAGCGCCGGTATCCAAACGATACCAAAAATTCCCGCAAGGAGAGCCCCTTATGTCCAAACCCAAAATCGCCATTGTCGTCGGTTCGACGCGCGCCGCCCGCTTCGCCGACGTTCCGACGCAATGGATCGCCAAGATCGCCAAGTCGCACGCCGATATCGACGTCGAGATCGTCGATCTGCGCGACTGGCCGCTGCCTTTCTTCGACGAGGTCGCTTCCTCCGCCTGGGCGCCGTCGCAGAACGAAGTGGCGCAGCGCTGGCAGAAGAAGGTCGCCGAGTTCGACGGCTTCATCTTCACCGCCGCCGAATACAATCACGCTCCGACCGGTGTCTTGAAGAACGCCATCGATTACGCTGCCAATGAATGGAACAAGAAGCCGGCCGGTTTTGTCGGCTATGGCTCGGTCGGCGGTGCGCGCGCGGTCGAACAGCTCCGCCTGATCGCCGTCGAGCTGCAGATGGCGCCGGTCAAGTCGGCCGTCCATATCGCCTGGGGCGATTTCCTTGCGGTGCGCCAGGGCGAAAAGAAGCTCGAGGACATCGAGCACCTGAACCAGGCCGCCGCCGCGCTGGTCAACGACGTCGCCTGGTGGGCGAAGGTGCTGAAGGCCGCCCGCGCCGCCGACGCGATCGCCGGCGAAGCCCAGGCCGCTTAAAGAGCCTGCGTGGACTATCCTCCCGAGGGGCGGCGCTTGCGCCGCCCTTTTTTTGGTTTGCGGAAGTCGCGAGGCCTCGACGATGGCCTATGCCGATGCGTTCCTGGTCATCATGGTGGCTTTCGTCATCGCCACGGCGCTGGTGCCGTTCCTGCCCGACGTGACGCCGAAGGCGCCGCCGCCGGATGCCCATTGAGCGCAACCGGCAGAGGCCGGTGCGGACGCTGCCCTACCATACGAAGAGTAGGCTCATCCTTACAGCCAGCCGCCCGAAAATCCGGCCCGTCGCAGGCCCGTGGCAATTGCCGGCATGCTTCGCATCAGCCGCCACAGGAAATCGGACCTGTAATTCTCGATCATCAACACTATCGGCCCCTGATTGATGCCGACATGGTCCGGCGACACCCAGCCGCAAGGCCGGCCTTCAATGGCGGCGATCGTTGGATTGAAGCTCGCGGTGAAGCCGTAGGGATTGCCGTCGTGCAGGTCGATTTCGTGGAAGTAGCGCAGCGCCGGCAGCACGATCTCCGGCGCAAACGGCAACGAGGCGATCGCCGCCCAAGGCGACAGCGTGCCGTCATCGGGACCGAAAGGCGCGCCGCGCGCCAGGTAGTTGAAGAAGCGGCGTCCACCGGCCTGCTTCTGTTGCGGGCCCGGGCCGTCGCTGGCCGTGAGGCCCCAGCAATTCTCCCCGTAGCCGGTGAAGCCCTTGGGATTGCGGATGGCATAGTCGCGCTGGAGAAAGGTCGCCTGCCGGCTGTTCTCGAAATAGTCGCTGCCGACATTGCGCATGAAGGCATCGCGAATGCCGCGAAAATCGATCCAGATATGCGAGAACTGATGGATGAAGAGCGGACCGGCATAGACCAGGTCCCGGCCATAGATCTTCTTCCATCTATAGCTCGACAACCAGGCGGCGTAGCTCTCGGGCGACAATGGGAAAGTCGGCGAGCCGAGGCCCAGCATGTAGAGGATCAGCGCCTCGTCATAGCCTTCCCAGCGGTAACGCAGGAAGCCTTTTTCGGGCCGCCAGCCATGGGTGACGGTGGCGCCGCCATTCTGCGCCCAGCGCCAGTCGGTGCGGCGGTAGAGCGCATCGGCGAGCCGGCGGATCTCCAGTTCGAACTCGTCGTCGGCGTCGAAATAGGCGCCGGCCGTCAGGACACCGGCAAGCAGAAGCGCGGTATCGATGGTGGACAATTCGCAGTTCCAGACGCGGCGTCCGGTCCGCATGTCGAGGAAATGATAATAGAAGCCCTTGTAGCCGGTGGCGTCGGGCTCCGGCCCATGCGGCGCATTCCAGAAGAAGCGGAGCGTGGCGAGCGTCCGCTCGACCGCGGCGGCGCGCGTCATGAAACCGCGCTCGACTCCGACAGGATAGGACGACAAAGCGAGGCCGACGGCCGCTATGCTGGCGGGCGATGCCGCGGTGTTGCGGTCGGCGACCAGGCCGTTGACCGGATTGGCCTCCTTCAGAAAATAGTCGAAGGACAGACGTTGGATGTCTGAAAGAAGCTCGTCGTTCAGCGCGTGTTCGCTCGATGCATCCATGGTTGCCGATATAGACGCTTTCGCAGCGCTTCAAAGCTTTCTGACCGTCAATCCTAAGTGAGGAAGCGAAGCTTGGCTGCCGCGCCAACCGCCCCGACGCCCGATCGAACCTTTCCGGCCACTCAGCGCGCCACCGGGCGATGGCCGCCGGGCAGGCGGGTGGCGATCAGCTTGTCGATGCGGCGGCCGTCGAGGTCGACCACCTCGAAGCGCCAGCCTTGCGCGTCGACGCACTCGCCGGTCGTCGGCAGATGGTGGAGATGCGACAGCACATAGCCGGCGACGGTTTCGTAGTCGCGGTTTTCGGGCAGGTCGATGCCCAGCACCTCAGCCATCTCGTCGGCCTGCATGTAGCCGGCCAGCAGCCACGAGCCGTCATCGCGCTTGACGGCGTTCTCTTCCTCGCCCGCCTCGAGGTCGGAGCGGAACACGCCTGTGATGGCTTCGAGGATGTCGGCCGGCGTGACGATGCCTTCGAAATGGCCGTACTCGTCATGAACGAGCGCCATCGGCACGTCCGATTCCCTAAGCTTCTGCAGCACGTCGAGCGCGTCGGCCTGGTCATGCACGATGGGGGCGGCGCGCACATGCTGGCGCGGATCCAGCACCCTGCCGGCGAGAAGGGCGGCCAGCACGTCGCGCGTCTGGATGACGCCGACCATGGCGTCGACATTGCCGTCGCCGACGGGCAGGCGCGAGTGCTGGGTATCCATCAGAAGCTTTTTGACGGCGGTCTCGTCGGACTGCAGGTTCAGCCAGTCGACCTCGGTGCGCGGCGTCATGACGGCGCGCACGGCGCGGTCGCCGAGGCGCATGACGCCGGCGATCATGCGGCGCTCGTCGGATTCGATGGTGCCGTGATGCTCGGCCTCGGCGACCAGCATCTTGATCTCCTCGTCGGTGACCTTCTCTTCCGCCTCGCCGGCCTGGCCGAGCAGCCACAGAACGGCGCGGCCGGAAATGTCGAGCAGGAAGACGAGCGGCGCCGAGATGGTGGCAATGATGGTCATTGCGGGCGCCGCGCGGACGGCGACGCGCTCGGGATCGCGCAGCGCGATCTGCTTCGGCACAAGCTCGCCGACGATCAGCGAGGCATAGGTGATGATTGCGACGACGATGCCGACGCCGACAGGGTCGGCGATGTTTTCGCGGATGCCGGTCGTGGCCAGATACTGCGCCAGCCTTTCGCCGAGGGTCGCGCCAGAGAACGCGCCCGAAAGAACGCCGACGAGCGTGATGCCGATCTGCACCGAGGACAGGAATTTGCCGGGGTTCGAGCCCAGCGCCAGCGCGCGGCCGGCGCCCTTGACGTTGCGGTCGATCATCGCCTTGAGGCGGGCGGGCCGCGACGAGACGATGGCGAGCTCCGACATTGCCAGAAGGCCGTTCACGCAGATGAGGACGGCAACGACGGCGATTTCAACATAAAGCATGGGCGGTCAATAGCATTGCTGCAGCGCATTCGAAAATAGCTTGTCGGTATTTTTGGAACATGACAGGCGCGCTGTTCAAGCCGCATCCCAGATCGGCGCCGAGAAATGCCCGACAAGCGCGTCGATGACGACGCGCACCTTAGGCGTCAGCGCGCGCGTGACGGGCGCGCCGTCATTGCGGCGTCTTCAGCACGCCGATCACGGCCATGCCGTCGGTGAAATAGGGATCGCCGCCGCCGTTGCGTCTAGTCTTGGTGGCGCCGATCCCCGGTATCTCGCTGGTGGATGCCAGCAGATCGGCGGCCTTCAGGTCGCCGATCAGGAAGTCGCGCTCGGCGTCGATGTCGGGGCCGATATGGTGGGTGACGGCGCCCGTATCGTGGCTGAGGCCGACGCCGCGATCGAAGCTCGCGGCGCCCAGCCAGAGCGGACGGCCGTCGTCGCCGACCGTATCCGTCTGCCAGAAGCGGACGTGGTGGCGCCGGTCGGCGCTGCCTCCGATCGGCTTTTCGAAGGCGAGGTCCTGGGCACGGCCCTCGAACAAAAGGCGGCTCATCGGCGCATCGGGGTAGGGGCGGGAAAACAAGACGCTTTCGCCGATGTCGATCGCGGTCCGCAGCGTCACGGCATCGGCCGTATCCCAGCCGGCGACGGCGAAGGCGTGGACGACTTCCTTCTCGGTGCCGACCAGGCCGACATTGATCGGGTCGCCGGGAATGCCTTGCGGCGTGTGCGTCACCATCTCGAAGGGCCGCGTGCGGAAGCCGCGCTCCCGCCAGGTCCAAAATTCCGGCGCGGCGAGATAGGCGAGCGCCAGATAGAAGGCACAAAACGCCGCCAGCCAGATTGCCGCCCGCCGTCTTAAGCTTCGTTGGCTCATGAATGCCGCCCGACCCGTATGGCATCTGTTGCGCTATAATCATGGGAAATCAATGGCCAGCGATCTGGAGACCATTTATCATTAGTTATCGCTAAAGGGGGGGTGCGAATGGGGCGGACAAAGACAAGCCACAGGAAAATGGCGCTGACCGGGGAGCTTGTCGCGAGGGTCGAGCGCATGGAGCCCGATCCCGGTCCCGAGCTCGGAACTGACGAACACAGCGATGCCGAATTTGACGATCTGGCCGAACAGCTGCTTGCGCAATATCGGCCTGAGACGCTCTGGGTCTTTGCCTATGGCTCGCTGATCTGGAATCCGGAGTTCATCTATGAAGAGCAGCATCCAGCCACCGCGCCAGGGTGGCATCGCTCATTCTGCCTGACGCTGACACGTTGGCGCGGAACGCGTGAGTTGCCGGCGCTGATGCTGGCGCTCGACCGGGGAGGCAGTTGCAACGGCATCGCCTACCGGCTGCCGTCGGAGGACCATTTTGGGCAAATCGTCCAACTGCTTCGTCGCGAAATAGACGCGAACCCGCCGACCAATGTGCCCTGCTGGATCAAGCTCCGGACCAAGGACGGACCGTTGCGTGCACTGGCCTTTGTCGCCGCACCCCAAGGAAGGGCCTATGCCGGCAAGCTGGCGCTGGAGCAGGTTGCGCACACGCTGGCGCGCGCCGCCGGGCATTGGGGCTCCTCGGCGCAATATCTTTTCCGAACGGTCGCCAAACTGGAGGAAAGCGGGATCCGCGACAGAAACCTTTGGCGTATCCAGGATCTGGTCGCCCGGCAGATCATCGCTGCCACCGAAGCCCGAGGCTGATCTAGCGGCAGGCGCGGTAACCGCTTTTGCGGTTCTTGATGTCGAAATGGAAATGATTGCGGTGGTCGTAATTGTAGCCGGGGCCGAGCACCGTGGTGAAATATTGGCAACCGTCGGCGCGCACATTGTTGAGGAAGCCGCGCGTGCGGAAGGCGAACAGGCCGGGCTTGCGGACATCGATGTCATCGCCATTGTTGAGCTCGATGCTCATGACGTCGAGCGCGTTGCCCTTGCCGTGCTCGGAGAGGACGCCTTCGCCGGCGATGTTGCGGCAGGAATAGCTGGAGCCTTGGTGGATCGCCTTGACGCCGGAGAAATAGCGCCAGCGGGCGGCCGGCTGCAGCTCGTTCTTCGTCCAGGCGGCAAAGGTGGCGGCCATGTTGCAGGTCAGCGTTGCCGCCGGCTTCATGGCGACGCTGCCGATGGCCGAGACTTTTACCGGGAAATCGATGCCGCACTGGCCCTCATGGATCGGCTGGATGTCCTGATAGACGACGCCCATCCGCTTCAACTCGTTGCGGCAGTCGATCTCGCTGGCCGGCAACTGCTCGCCGGGCGACATTGGCTCGTCCATGCGTGGATAGGCGGCCTCGGTCATGTAGGGATTGGACGGAACGAGGCGCTGCATTCCGGAATATTGCGGCGCGTCGGGCTGCGGCACGGCTGCCGTCTGGCTGCCGACATCGACGGCCGGCTGCAGCGCAAAGACGTCGCCCGTCGTACAGGCCGATATCGTCGCGATGGCAACGCCTGCGGCCAGCCCTGCGATCGTGACGCGCGCACGCTTGTTCCGTTGCGCCAAGCCAAGCACGGCGCCAAGTCTTCGAGCCATTGAAAGGCGTCCTTGTCCCCGAATGGCACAAGATTAATCGCCAAGAGTAAAGGAAAGATCAGCGGCCCCATTCACGCATGGGGCGGAATTGCGGCGCTGTTCTTGCCGGACGTGACCCGGGACTTTCGATATCGCGCTTACTGGCAAAAAGTGCCGCCGTGGCGGCGCGGTTCCAGGTCGAGGTGGAAATGCAGCGCATGGTCGGCGTCGGCGCCCGGCCCGAGCACCGTCTTGAACGGCCCGCAGGCAGCCTTGCGCACCGCGTTGAGGAACTTCGCGTCCTTCTCCGGCGGCGCCGGCCC
This sequence comes from Mesorhizobium sp. B3-1-7, assembly GCF_006439385.1. NCBI lineage: Bacteria > Pseudomonadati > Pseudomonadota > Alphaproteobacteria > Hyphomicrobiales > Phyllobacteriaceae > Mesorhizobium > Mesorhizobium sp. B3-1-7. The sequence continues at coordinate 97,260 of NZ_VFTL01000002.1, read as the reverse complement.
GACCTCGATCGTCCTCCCGTCCGACAAGGTGAAGCTGGCGATGTCGAGCGCGTTGCCGAAGGCGTGTTCCGACAGTTTGCGCGTGCCGTGGCGCGGCCGGCAGACAAAGGCCGAAGTCTGGTTGATCGACTTCAGGTCGGCCCCGAGTTCGGCCTTCGCCGTGGGCTGGACGACATCGGCCATGAAGCGCGCGGCCGCCTCCGCCATCTGGCAGTTGAGCTCGGTGCCGGGACTGATACCGATGGATTTGCCAAGCGTTTTCAAAATTATCGGATAGGGAACCGAGCAGCCGATTTCCGCGTCGTGCTCGGCCTTGTGCTCCTCGAATTCGATGCCAAGCGCCTTCAGCCTTTCCCGGCACGCGGTTTCCTCCGCCGGCATCTTGTCGGCCGGTATCTCGGCGGAACGCGGATCGGGAGGCATCTTTTCCTCGCCCGGCGGTTCGGGTTTTTCCGATGGTTGCGGCCCGGTTTCCGGTGGCTCGGGCTCCAGTTCGGTGGGCTTCTGCGGGGGCGTGGGCACGACATCCGGCGTCTGCGGTTCGGATTGCGTCCGCGGCCCGGATTGAGCGCCCTTCGAACGTGGCGGGCGGGCATCCCATTTCGGATGCGACTTGTCCTGGTTGAGGAAGTCGTCATTGCTGTCGAGGCGGCTTTTGTCTCGCCCGGACCTATCGGCGCCGTTCTCCATATCCCGCGGACGCGACCCCGGAACCGGTGTCGCCGCAGGCGTTTGCGGCGCCGGAGCGGCGCTTTGGCCGGCCGGCGGCAGGTGACTCTTATGCCGATGATGATGCTTGGCGGCGGCCGGCGTAACCAGCAGGATCGCAGCCGCCACAGGCAGCGCCAGTCTGCAAAATCGTGAAAGGCTCAGCGTTGCCATCGCCCGGAAACGGCGGTCGCGTCGCGAAGTTGCCTGCGCGACCCGCCTTGCCGATCACAATCGGTTACCGGCGCGTTACGCGCCGATGGCTTCAAGGCCTTCCTCCAGCCAGTCGGCAAGCATCGGCAGGCCGAGCAGATACTTGGCCGTGCGCTTCCTGGGACGCTCCCTGGCCGCGGCCACCGCGTCCGCCCATTCGGATGCGTCATAGTCGCCGCGTCCGACCCAGGCGAGCGCGATCAGCTCGGCCGCTTCGTCGATATTGAGATCGTTGATCAGCTCGCGGAATTCCTCCTCGGTGAGGTCTTCCGAGGCTTCCTCGACAAGGCCGTCATGGTGATGGCTGGCATGGGTGTCGCCGTCGAACTCGACCTCGTGCTCGGCGCCGTCGTCATAGTCCTCGTTTACGGCGGCGCTCAGCGCCTTGGCCTTGAGGATGAACAGGCGCACCGTGTCCGGATCGATCGAAAGGTCCCACTCCTTCTCGAGGCGCTGCTGCACGATCCTTCTCCACGTGATGCGCTTGGCCCCGATGATAGCGGAATTAAAGCGCGCGTCACGTCCGGCGGTAACGGCTTCTGTCCGGCCGTCCAAAATAGTTCGGCAGCTACCCGCATTTCGGGATGAAACCGCGCCAAGGCGGCGTTAATCTGGCATTGTCACGCTCATGGAGGCTTCGATGCGCAGACGTTTGCTTGTTCAGGTCATGGCTATTGCGGCGCTGCCGCTGTTCGTTGCGCCGGCTTTTGCAGCTGGTGAAGGCGGCAGCAGCGGTGGCCAGACGACCACCACCTGCAAGAAGGGCGAGGTTTGGGACAAGAAAAAGAAGAAATGCGTCGTGCCGCAATATGGCATGCTGGATGACGACAGCATCTATGAGGCCGGCCACGATCTGGCGATGGCCGGGCGCTATGACGAGGCGATCTCGGTGCTGACGCTCGCCGCCAACAAGCAGGATCCGCGCATCCTCAACTATCTCGGCTATTCGCATCGCCATTCCGGCCGCGTCACGGTCGGCCTTGGATATTACGAGGAAGCGCTTCGGATCGACCCGAACTACACGCTGGTGCGCGAATATCTCGGCGAAGCGCATCTGCAGATCGGCGATCTCGCCGGTGCCCAGCAGCAGCTCCAGGAAATCGAAAAGCGGACCGGCAAGGGCTCGCGTGAATACGGCATGCTGTCCGAGCAGATCGATCATTTCCTGAGGAGCTGAGCAGGGCTCGACGTCTCTCGAACCGGCTGTGATTGCTCACAGCCGGTTTTTGTTGCTCGCCGTCAGCCGCGGGCCCGCGAAAGCGGTGATCATTTTGCCGAACTTCAATTTTTGGGCGTGAAAATCGCGCGAAGATCGCTATATTCAGGGAAATTGTGGTGAAACGGTTCCGTTAGCCCGAGGCTGCCGGACCGTTTTCTTTTTGTACCCATTTGACAAGGCTGCTCCCGAAAAGCGGGGGTGGCGGCAGGAAAGGTCAGGCATATGATCAAGGTCCCGATGACAGGCGAGGGGTTCGCGTCATTGAAGGAAGAACTTCGCTGGCGTCAGCAGGAGGAACGTCCCCGTATCATCGAGGCGATCTCCGAAGCGCGCTCGCATGGCGACCTGTCGGAAAATGCCGAATATCACGCGGCGAAGGAGTCGCAGAGCCACAATGAGGGCCGCATCAACGAGCTCGAGGATCTGATCGCGCGGGCCGAGGTTATCGACGTCTCCAAGCTTTCCGGCGACAAGGTGAAGTTCGGCGCGACCGTCGTGCTCGTCGACGAGGACACCGAGGAAAAGAAGACCTACCAGATCGTCGGCGACCAGGAAGCGGACGTGAAGTCCGGCCGCATCTCGATCTCCTCGCCGATCGCGCGAGCGCTCATCGGCAAGGAAGTCGGCGACGCTATCGAGGTCAATGCTCCGGGTGGCGCCAGAGGCTACGAGATCGTCCAGGTGCAGTTTATCTAGCAGCTCAGGCTGGCGCCTTCGATCGGAGCGCCAGCAGCCGTTCCGCTTCCGCTATCACCTCAGCCGCCGTGACCTTGCCGCTGGTCGGCGCCATCAAGGTCGACGCAAACTTCCCGCGCGGGCCGGTGAGACCCGGTTCCGTCGCCAGGAAGATGGCGACCGTCGGCAGGCCGAAGGCGCTGGCGAGGTGGGTGAGGCCGGTGTCGGCGCCGATGACCAGCGTCGAACGGCCGAGGAGCGCGGCGACGTCCGCGAGTGGCGATTTGGCAACCAGCACCGTCCCTGGCACGGCACCTGAAACGGCTTCCGCCACTTTCTTTTCCGCCTCGTTCGACCAAGTGACCACCGGCGTGAACTGCCGGTCGGCCAGCCGGCGCGCGGTTTCGATCCAATCCTCGACCGGCCATTTCTTGTCCTCGCGGCTGGTGCCGTGCAGCAGGAGGGCGGTTCTGCCTTCAATGCCGGCCGGATTGCCCGCCGGCGGCACGATGCCGGAGTCGAGCGTCGACAGGTCAGGCTGGTAGCCAAGCGCCAGCCCGAACAGCCGCCTGGTGCGCTCAATGGCATGCAGGTCGCGCGGCACGGCATATTTGCGCTGATAAAACAGCGTCGCCAACGGCTCGCGGGCGCTGGCGCGGTCGAAGCCGGCGATCGGCGCGCCGGCCTGTATGGCGACCAGGGCCGACTTCAACAAGCCTTGGGCGTCGATGACGAGATCGTAGCGGGAGGCGCGCAGCGCTTTGCGCAGTCCGGCCATCTCGCGCCATGTGGCGCCGTCGAGAAGCCGCTTGCGCCAGCGCCGGACCGCAACCTTGTGGATCACTCCAACGGCCGGATGCAGCGCCACGATCCCGGCAAACGCCTCTTCCACGCACCAGTCGAAATTTATGTCGGGGCGGTTGCGCACCGCGTCCTCGACGGCGGGAAAGGTGTGAATGACATCGCCCATCGACGATGTCTTGACGATCAGCACTTTCATGCGGCTGCCGGAACCTCGAGCAAGCGGTCGGCCGCGGCTGTAACGCGGGCGACATCGAGCGTCTTCAGGCAGTTGAGATGGCTGAGCGGGCAGACCTTCTTGTGGCAGGGCGAGCAGGACAGATGCAGCCAGATCAGCTCGGAGCGGTCGCTGAGCGGCGGCGTGTTTTGCGGCGAGGTCGAACCGTAGACGGCCACGATCGGGGTGCCGACGGCGGCCGCGACATGCATCAGCCCGCTGTCGTTCGACACCGCAAGCTTCGCCGCGGCGATCAGGTCGATGGCGTCCTCCAGCCGCGTCTTGCCGGCAAGGTCGACGGCGCCCGGGGCAAGTGCTGCGATCTCGCCGGTCACATCGGCATCGTTCTTCGAGCCGAGCAGGACGACGCCCAGACCCTTTGCCATCATGTCCCGGGCAAGCCCGGCATAATGATCGCTCGGCCAGCGTTTCGCCGGGCCGAACTCGGCGCCGGGCATGAGCGCCACGAATTTCTGGCCGGCCAGCCCGAAGCGCGCCAGCAAATCCGCCTGGTTGGCCTCGTCGACGGTAAGCCTCGGCGCGCGAAAGGTGCCGCCGCGCGCGAGGCCGAAATAGGCGCGCGCCGTGCGCCGTTTCAGCGCTTCGGGCAGTGGCACGACATCGGTCAGCAGGCCATAGCGCATCTCGCGCAAATTGCCGACACGATGCGGGATGCGGGCAAAGAACGGGATCAGCGCCGATTTCCAGCTCCCCGGCAGCACATAGGCCATGTCGTAGCGGCCGCGCAGCAGGCGGCCGAAGCGCCGGCGGCTGCGGAATTCGAGCGCTCCCGGCATCAGCGGAAAGTCGATCTGGCTGCGTATCTCAGGCATGCGCTTGACCAGTGGTGCCGCCCAGGCCGGCGCCAGCACGTCGATGGCGGCGTGCGGATGCTTTTCCTTCAGCGCCGCAAACAGGCACTGCGCCATGACCATGTCGCCCACCCAGCGTGGGCCGATCACGAGGATCGTTGGGCCTTCAGCCATTCGACATAGTCCCTGACGCCGGTTTCGACTGTACGGAATTGGCCATTGTAGCCGGCCGCGCGCAAGCGGGACATATCAGCCTGTGTGAAACTCTGGTAGCTGCCCTTAAGATGGTCAGGGAAGGGGATGAATTCGATCTCGCCCTTGCCCAGTGTGTCGATGACCGTCTCGGCGATGGCACGGAACGGCTGGGCACGGCCGGTGCCGCAGTTGAAGATGCCGCTCGCGCCGCGTTTCCACAGCCACAGATTGACCTCCGCCACGTCGCCGACATGGATGAAGTCGCGGCTCTGCTCGCCGGGGCCGAAATCGCCATAAGCGCCGAACAGCTTCGGGTTTTCGCCGCGTTCGACCTGGTTGAACAGATGGAAAGCGACCGAAGCCATGGCGCCCTTATGCGCCTCGCGCGGTCCATAGACGTTGAAATAGCGCAGGCCCGCCACCTGCGAATGATCGGTGTCGAAGACGTTACGGCGGACATAGTCGTCGAACAGCTTCTTCGAATAGGCATAGACGTTGAGCGGGCGCTCGCACTCCGGCTCTTCGCGAAATTCTGAGCCGCCGCCATAGACCGACGCCGAGGAGGCATAGAGGAACGGGACACGCAGTCCGAGGCAGGCATGCAGCAGGCGCTTGGAATAGGCGTAGTTCACCTCCATCATGAACTTGCCGTTCCATTCGGTGGTGGTCGAGCAGGCGCCTTGATGGAAGACGGCCTCGATGCGGCCGAGCGCGCCGTCCTCGATCCGGGCGAGAAAATCGTCCTTGTCGAGATAGTCGGCGATGCGCAGGTCGGCGAGGTTGGCGATCTTGTGGCCGTCGGTGAGGTCGTCGACGACGACGATGTCGTCATGCCCCTCGGCGTTGAGAGCGGCGACGATGTTGGAGCCGATCATGCCGGCGCCGCCCGTGACGATGATCATGCTTTTCAGCCTTGCTCCGTTGCCGATTCCGGCCCTTATAGGGGAGGTGGACGGGAGTGTCGATAAAACAGGCGCTCCGGTGCATCACAGTGAAGCCGCAAAGCTCCCGCTTCAGTAGGCATTCGCTACCCGCAGTACCATGAGGGACCAAGAATGCCGTCGACAGAGCTGCTCATCGCGTTCTTCGCCACCACGGCGATCTTCGCCTATATACCCGGCCCCGCCATGCTTTATGCGGCGGCGCAGACCATGGCGCGCGGGCGCTGGTCGGGGCTGACGGCGGCGCTGGGCATCCATCTCGGCGGCTATTTCCATGTCTTCGCTGCCGCCACTGGCCTGTCCGTGCTGTTCCACGCCGTGCCGCCGCTCTACATGGCGGTCAAGCTCATCGGCGCGCTCTATCTGATCTGGCTCGGCGTTTGTCTCTTCCGCAAGCGCGCGGATGGCGAGACGGCGCTGCCCGCGATCGAGCGGAAATCGGCCCGCCGGGCCTTTTTCGAGAGCATCACCGTCGAGGTGCTCAATCCCAAGACGGCGATCTTCTTCATGGCGTTCCTGCCGCAGTTCATCGACGCTTCGGCGGCGTTGCCGGTCTGGCTGCAGTTCGTGGTGCTGGGAACCATCGTCAATCTGATGTTTTCCTCGGCCGACATCGCCTGCGTGTTCCTGGCCGGCGCGATGATCGCCCGGCTGCGGCGCTCGGGCCGAGCGCAGCGCCTGATGCAGCGGGCGGGCGGCGCTGTGCTCGTCGGGCTCGGCGTTCATGTCGCCCTGCAGAAGAGCTGATTGCGCAGCCGTCTCCGGCTTGGGTCCGCGTCGGGCCTGCCGTTGCGCTCGCCCGAATTGCGGTATATCGGCATCGCCTTGAGCAGCCCACGCCACAATTCCGGCGCTGAAACCTAATCAAGTCCGGCCGTCTTCAGGCAGACCTCGAGTGAGATGATCAAGCACAATCCGCCTTCTCCGGAACCTTTGCATCGCACCATCGCCCGGTTCGGCGACGTCACCGTGCTGGTGGTGGGCGATTTCATCCTCGACCGCTTCGTCAGCGGCGTGATCGAGCGTATCTCGCCGGAAGCCCCCATCCCCGTGCTGCATGGAAAGGGCGAGACGTTGAACATGGGCGGCGCCGGCAATGTCGTCTCCAACATCGTTTCGCTCGGTGCTGCCGCCATACCCGTGTCGGTGATCGGCGCCGACCAGGCGGGTAACAATCTGATGCGGATGCTCAGCGAGATCGGCGTCGACGCGGACGGGCTCCTGCAGCGCCAGGATCGCATGACCTCGTCGAAAAGCCGTTTCAGCGCGCTCAACCAGCAGGTGCTGCGTTTCGACGAGGAAGAGATCAAACCGCTTACTTCCGCCGAGCGGGCGAAGCTCATCGATCATTTCCAGGCCGCGCTTGGCCGCGCCGACATCGTCATCCTCTCCGACTACGGCAAGGGCATCCTGCTCGACGGCGTCGCCGGCGAGTTGATCGCGATCTGCCGCGATGCCGGCAAGCCGGTGCTGGTCGATCCGAAGGGGCGCGATTACGCGCGCTATGCAGGTGCTACGGCAGTGACGCCGAACCGCAAGGAGCTTGGCGAGGCTGTCGGGCGCAAGGTGTTCGGCGACGACGAGATCGTAGCCGCGGCGCGCGACTTGATTGCCGCGCATGATTTCGAGTTCATCGTCGCCACGCGCAGCGAGAAGGGGATGAGCGTGGTTTCCGCCGAGGACGCCCGCCACATCTCCACCCAGGCGCGCGAGGTGTTCGACGTTTCCGGCGCAGGTGACACGGTCATCGCGAGCTTCGCGCTGTCGCTCGCCGCCGGCGCCGACCGGGTGCATGCAGCCATCATTGCAAATGCGGCCGGCGGTGTCGTGGTGGGAAAACGCGGCACGGCGCGGCTGAACGTCGAGGAACTGTCCGGCGCGTTGTTCCGCTCGCATGGGCCGACGTCTCATACCGATGCCATTCTTGACGCCAATGCGGCGGCCAGGATGGTGGCAGCCTGGAAGGAAGAGGGGCTGACCGTCGGCTTCACCAATGGCTGCTTCGACATCCTGCATGCCGGCCATGTCAGCCTGCTGCATGCCGCGCGCAGCCAGTGCGACCGGCTGGTGCTCGGTCTCAACAGCGACGCCTCGGTGCACCGGCTGAAAGGGCCGGGGCGCCCGGTCAACAACCAGCATGATCGCGCCTGCGTGCTGGCCGCGCTCGCGTCGGTCGATGCCGTCGTCGTCTTCGAGGAAGACACGCCGCTGAAGCTGATCGAGGCGCTTTTGCCGGACATCCTGGTCAAAGGCGCGGATTACACGGTCGAGACCGTGGTCGGCGCCGATGTGGTGCAGAAGGCGGGCGGGCGCGTGGTGCTGGTTGATCTCGTCGCCGGCAAGAGCACGACGAACACGATCGGCAAGCTGCGTGCCGCAAACTGAGGATCTCATGTCTGACTTGAACGATTATCTTGTCCGCTCCGCGGCGGCGATCTCAGCGATGGTTGAACGCGACCTCACCGCGGAAATGGAGCGCGCCGTCGCGACCGTCGTCAAGGCGCTGTCGCAAGGCAAGGCGCTGCTGATCTGCGGCAATGGGGGCTCGGCGAGCGACGCCATCCACATCGCCGGCGAGCTGGTCGGCCGCTTCCTGAAGGAACGCAAGGCCTATAACGTCATCGCGCTGCCGGCCAACGCCGCGGTACTGACGGCCTGGGGCAACGACTACGGCTTCGACACCGTCTTCTCGCGCCAGGTCGAGGCGCATGGATCGAAAGGCGCGGTGCTGCTCGCCATTTCCACCAGCGGCAACTCGCCAAGCATTCTTGCCGCCGCCGAGCAGGCGCGTGTGATGGAGATGACGGTGATCAGCCTGACCGGCGAGACCGGCGGCAAGCTCAGGCCGCTGACCGACATCCTGCTCAACGTGCCGTCGACCTCGACGCCGATCATCCAGCAGGGGCATTTGTGCCTCTATCATCATCTGTGCGACGCGGTCGAAGCGCGTCTCAGCAATGGCTGACGGCGAGTCCGCCTTTCCGCTCGTCGAGCCCGGCCTATGGGTGGAGCGGATTGGTAGCAAGGTCTTTGCGGCCGGCCGACCGGCGCTGTTTCTCGACCGTGACGGCACCATCAATGTCGATACCGGCTATCCCGACAATCCGGCCGATGTAGAGCTGCGCGACGATATCATACTTGCCATCGAGGCCGCGAACCGGCGGGGGATTCCGGTCGTTGTCGTCACCAACCAGTCCGGCATCGCACGCGGCTATTTCGGCTGGGATGCGTTCGCCAGGGTCAACGAGCGCGTGCTCGACCTCATGGCTGAACAAAACGCTTTTGTCGACATGGTGCTTGCCTGCGCCTACCACGACGCAGGCAAGGATCCGCTAGCGGTTGCCGACCATCCGATGCGCAAGCCCAATCCGGGCATGCTGCTGGAGGCGGGCCGGCGGCTCGGCCTCGATCTCAAGCGATCGCTGGTCGTCGGCGACAAGCCGGCCGATATGGAAGCCGGCCAGCGCGCCGGCCTTGCGCGTGGCTGGCTGGTCGACGGCGAAGGCTCGACGATGGACGGGCTCTCGGTTTTGCCGTTGCGCGGCGCTCATGACCTTGAGGCGCTGCTTACCGCGATTCGGTCGCTCTGATCGCGGGTTGATTCAAAGCCCCGAGCTAAACCGCTTGTTTTTGCAGGTGAATTTCCGGAAACCGGCACATTAAGTCGGAAAAGCCACCAGGCCCTCATCCTTGACGCGGCGGATGGTCAAGGCGGTGCGCACGGTGTCCACATTGGGGGCCGAAGCCAGCTCCTCGATGACGAAGGTCTGGAAGGTGCCGAGGTCGCTTGCCACGCAATGCAGCAGGAAGTCGGATTCGCCCGATACCATCCAGGCGTCGCGCACGATCGGCCAGCCGCGCGTGCGCTCGGCGAAGGCTTTCAGTTCGGCATCGGCCTGATGATGCAGGCCGATCAGGCAGAAGGCCACGACATCCATGCCCAGTGCCGGGGCGTTGAGAAGCGCGCGGTAGCCGCGGATGATGCCGGCCTCCTCCAGCCGCCTGACCCGGCGCAGGCAAGGCGGCGCCGAGATACCGACCCGGCTCGACAATTCGACATTGGTCATGCGGCCGTCGCCCTGCAGTTCGCGCAGGATCTTCCAGTCGATGGCGTCGAGATCGGCTTTCAGCGGCATGAAGGGCTTTCGCGCAAGAATCTTTCGCAATTTTGTAATTTGGTTTCGCGCCGGAGGCCATAGCTTTGCGATGATTTTCTCCCTGTTTTGAGGCATGCCGTGATCCCAGAGCCGCGCACACCTCTGGCGCCATGCATCGGTGACGGGCGGCGATATGGCCCGATATGCAGAGGACGAAGCTTTCCGGGGACGAAGGCCAACCTGCCTTGCTGGTCCCACGGGCAACACTTACATTACGCGCGACAACCACGGCTGCGCGCCGCAGGGGACTTTCATGAACACCAAACATGCGCCCGTTCTTATCATCGGTTCCGGCCCGGCCGGCTACACGGCGGCGGTCTACGCCGCGCGCGCCATGCTGAAGCCGATGCTGGTCGCCGGCCTGCAGCAGGGCGGCCAATTGATGATCACTACCGACGTCGAGAACTATCCCGGCTTCGCCGATCCGATCCAGGGCCCCTGGCTGATGGAGCAGATGCTCAAGCAGGCCGAGCATGTCGGCACCGACATCATCACCGACATCATCACCGAGGTCGACCTCAATGTGCGGCCGTTTCGCGCCACAGGCGACTCCGGCACAATCTACACGGCGGACGCCTTGATCATCGCCACCGGGGCGCAGGCGAAGTGGCTGGGCATTCCGTCGGAGCAGACCTTCATGGGCTTCGGCGTTTCGGCCTGCGCCACCTGCGACGGCTTCTTCTATCGCGGCAAGGACGTCGCGGTGGTGGGCGGCGGCAATTCCGCGGTCGAGGAGGCGCTCTATCTGTCGAACCTCGCCAAGAGCGTCACCGTCATCCACCGGCGCAGCGATTTCCGCGCCGAGCGCATCCTGCGCGAGCGGCTGCTCAAGAAGGACAATGTCCGCGTCATCTGGGACACGGTCGTCGACGAGATCACCGGACGGCCGGGCAAGGCGCCGCTGCCGCCCTCGGTCGAGGGCCTGACGCTGCGCAACGTGGTGACCGGCCAGGAATCGAAGCTGCCGGTCGACGGCGTGTTCGTCGCCATCGGCCATGCGCCGGCGGTGGAACTCTTCGCCGGCAAGCTGAAGCAGAAGCCGAACGGCTATCTGTGGACGGCGCCCGATTCCACCCGCACCGATGTGCCCGGCGTCTTCGCAGCCGGCGACGTCACCGACGACGTGTACCGCCAGGCGGTGACGGCGGCCGGGCTTGGCTGCATGGCGGCGCTCGAGGCGGAAAAATATCTGGCGGGCATCGAGGTTCACCGCGAAGCGGCGGAATGACAGATCGGCTGAAAGAAGCCGTTTAAAAGCCTGATTTTTCATTCAGACGCCGAAGGCAACGCGAGGGGAATCATGGCGCTGGACTGGGACAAATTACGCGTATTTCACGCAGCGGCGGAGGCTGGGTCGTTCACCCATGCCGCGGAGACGCTGCATCTGTCGCAATCGGCTATTTCGCGGCAGGTCAGCGCGCTGGAGCATGATGTCGGCGTCGCGCTGTTCCACCGCCATGCGCGCGGCCTGGTGCTGACCGAGCAGGGCGAGATGCTGTTCCGCACGGCGCATGACGTGCTGATGAAGCTGGAAACGATCAAGACGCGGCTGACCGAGACCAAGGACCGGCCGTCGGGCGTGCTCAGGGTAACGACCACGGTGGGCTTGGGCGCCGGCTGGCTGACCGAACGGGTGCAGGAATTCATCGAGCTCTATCCCGAGATCAGCCTGCAGCTGATCCTCGCCAATGAGGAGCTCGACCTCACCATGCGCCAGGCCGATTGCGCGATCCGGCTGCGCCAGCCGCAGCAGCCCGACCTCATCCAGCGCCGGCTGTTCACGGTGCATTTCCACCTTTACGCGGCGCCGTCCTATATCGCCAAGTTCAGCAGGCCGGCCTCGATCGCCGAGCTCAGAAACCACCGCATCGTCACCTTCGGCGTGCCGGTGCCTTCGCATCTGTCGGAGCTGAACTGGCTGGAGACCGTCGGCGATTTCGAGGGCGCGCAGCGGGTGCCGACGCTGCAGATCAACGACATCCTGTCGATCAAGCGGGCCGTGCAGGGCGGCGCCGGCATCGCCATGCTGCCGGACTATGTGATCAACAAGGACTCGAACCTGGTTCAGTTGCTGCCGGAGACCGAGGTGCCGTCCTTCGATACCTATTTCGCCTATCCCGACGCGATGAAGAACCAGGCGAAGCTGCACGTTTTTCGCGATTTCATCATCGCCAAGGCCCGTAGCTGGTCTTACTAAAAGCGCCCGGCCTAGAAACTACTGCCCGCGCCACGGCGTCAGCCGTGGCAGCCAGCCGGGGACGGCGCGGCGGTAGGTTTCGTATTCCGCGCCATAGCGGTTGGCGAGCGTCGGCTCTTCATAGACCTTGACGAACGAGACCATCGCCGCGGCGGCGATCAGGCCGTAGACCAGCACCGCCCAGCTCGAAAAGATCAGCGCCTGACCAAGGATGATCGCCAGCACGGCCACGTACATGGGGTTGCGCACATGGCGGTAGATGCCGCCGACGACCAGTTTCTCGGTCGGCGCCACGGGAGCGGGCGTGCCCAGGCCCTCGAGGGCAAAACGGGCAAAGGCATGAAGCAGGATGGCGGCGGCTCCGACCACGAGAAGCGAGCCCGCAGGCACGAAGCCCGGCAGAGCCGACAGAGGTTTGCGATAGCGGTCGGTCAAGAGCCATGGCGCCAGGCCGGCGACGACGCCGGGCGCAACGACAAGGAACAGCGCGCTGCCGGCGATTGCCGAAAAAGTTCGCATCGTCGGTCTCCTGCCGTAAAAATAAACTCGGCTTGCCGAAATCGACATCATTTCGCCGATTCGCATATTTCCGGGCAAAATCAGCTCGATTTTGCATTTAAGCAGTCGCCTTAGGGCCGGAAACGCACCGGAATCGGCGATTTTTCTGGTCCTATGGGTTCCAAGAATAGGTTGGACCACAGCCTGCGTCTTTTTGCATGCGTGTGTTGCAAAATAGATGCTTGTTTCTTGGGCATGATGAGCACATATATAGTGTCATCTCCAGGGCGCGTTCTCCTCCCATTAGCGCCCTCGAGTGTTCCCCTCTGGAGGTTAGCCCTAATCGGCACTTCCAATCAACTCAGCCGGATCTTTATTGATCCGGCTTTTTTGTTGCCCGCGTGCCTTCGAGCCGGGAAAAAAACGACTGGATCCACCACGTAACAGTGACATGTAACATCGGGTAACATGTCGCGGACGAACTCTATGGTTTAAGTAGAGGATAGGACGCGGTTGGTCGGTTCGGGAGATGGGGGCATCACTCGGAAGACCGGGCTCAGGCAAGCACCGCGTCCGAACCATTTTTCCGGATGCGGCGGACCAGCCGTTGCCTCCCAGGAAAACGGTCCGCAATAGGAACGGCGTCCGGATCATCCGGACGCCGTTTTCATATCTTCAACAGAAGTCTGCGACCTGCTCAGGCGGCTTTGCCGTTGGCGTTCATTGCCTCGTCGGCGAGCCGGCCGGTGAGCTCGGCCATGTGGTCGAAAGCGGCCTTGTAGCTGGCGACGCCGGCGGTCGCCGAGCGCAGCTCGATGATCAGGTCACCGATCTCGGCCTGCGGCATGGTCGCCTCGACGACGTCCCAGCCGGGCCAGTCGGGCCTTGCATCATAGCCGAGGATCTGGCCGCGCCGCTGCGGGATCAGCGCGATGATCTTCGAGGTCGCGTCCGAAGGCGTGACGATCTCGACCTTCATCACCGGCTCCAGCAGGACCGGCGAACAGGCGGTCATGCCTTCCTTCATCGCGAGCTTCGCCGCCATCTGGAAGGCCATGTCGGAGGAGTCCACGGCGTGGTAGGAGCCGTCCGACAGGTTGACGGCGACGTCGACAACCGGGAAGCCGAGGGGGCCTGTCTTCAGATAGTCGCGGATGCCGGTCTCCACCGACTGAATGTAGGTTTTCGGCACCACGCCACCGGTGATGGTGTCGGAGAACTGGAAGCCGGACCCGCGCGGCAGCGGCTTGATCTCGATCACCACGTCGCCGAACTGGCCGTGGCCGCCGGACTGCTTCTTGTGGCGGCCGCGCTGCTGCGCTCCTTTGCGGATCGTCTCCCGGTAAGGCACCGCCGGGGCATGACCCTCGATCGGGATCTGGTTCTTGCCCTCGAGGCGCTCGCGAACCACGCGCAGATGCATTTCGCCGTGGCCCGACAGGACGGTTTCGGCGGAATCCTGGTTGTGGCGCAGGCTGAGCGATGGATCCTCCTCGGCAAGCCGCTGGATCGCCGCCGACATCTTGACCTCGTCCTTGCGCTCCTTGGGGCGAAGCGCGAAGGCGAAGACAGGCTGCGGCGGTTCCAGCGTGACCAATGGCCGGATGCCGCCCTTGGCCGAACTCAGCGTCTGGCCGGTCTTGACGTCGTCGAGCTTGCCGAGCGCGACCGTGTCGCCCGCCTTGGCGGATGTCAGCTTCGTCTGGTCCTTGCCGAGCATCTTGTAGATGCCGGAAACCTTTGCCGTGTCGCCGTTGGAAAGGAAGAGCTCGGCCGCGTCGGCCAATTGGCCGGAAAGCACGCGCGACACCGAAAGCTTGCCGCCATGCGCAGTGTGGATGGTCTTCATCACCTGCACCACCGTCTGGCCGTCCGGCGCGCCAAGGCGCTTCCTGGTTGCCTCGACATCGGGCGCATCGTGGCGAATGGCCTTCAACAGGCGCAGCACGCCATTGCCCTTCTCGGCCGTGCCGATCAGCACCGGCGTCACCGCGCCGGCGCGCAGGTCGGCCGAGAGATCATCGAAGATCGCATCCTTCGGCGGCTCGATCTCCTCCAGCAACTGCTCCATCAGGTGATCGTCATGGTCGGCGAGCGTCTCCAGCATGGAAAACCGCGCCTCCAGCTCGCGCGCCTTGTCGTCGTTCGCGATGTCGGCGACCTGGCTCTCGGCATATTCGCGGTAGATGTAGGCGCGTTCCAGCGCCAGATCGATCGAGCCGATGACGACGCCGTCCTTGCGCACCGGAATCTGGCGCAGCAGCAGCGGCACAGAACTTGCCGGCTGCAGCATCTTCAGCGTGTCGCGCACGCCCGTGATCGCCTTGTCGACCTTGTTGAGGAACAGGATGCGCGGAATGGCGAGATCGTCGAGCTTGCGCATGATGAGCTGGAGCGCCGGGATCTTCTTCTCGTCGGCCTCGGCGACGACGACAGCGAGGTCGCAAGCGGCAAGCACGGGTTCGGCCTCGAAGGCGAATTCGATGGAGCCGGGGCAGTCGACGAAGGTGATCTGCTCGCCCATGAAATCGGTGGTGGCGAAGGTCGCCTCGACGCTCATGGCGTGAGCGCGGGCCTCGGGCGAATGATCGGAAACAGTGTTGCCCGACGAAACTGGTGACTGGCGGGGAATGGCGCCCGTGCGGGCGAGTATTGCTTCGAGAAGTGTCGTCTTACCGCTTGCGAAGGGACCGATTATGGCGATGCATTTCGGTCCCGTGCGTCGTCCTCCGGCGCGAGTACCCATGGCTGACCTCCACTCAGGCGTTTCCCAAGAGAGCGATCAGCAAAAGTGGAAACCGGTTTTGCGTCCGATCGCACCCTATGCAGAGCGGCGGCCGGCCTGTTCGGCCGTCGCGGGCGGGGTTTATCCACCCCTTCCCAAAGCCATCGTCACACGGGTTCGCCGGGAGGGCAAGAAAAATAGGATGTTCGCCGGCTTGGAGTCGTCAGGCCACCATTTCCTATGTCAGGCTGTGAGGGCGAGCGGTTCGCGGGCGGCTGCACACAACGCGCTTGCCTTGTCGCGCGGCGCGGGCTTGCCGAAGAAATAGCCCTGGAAACGGCTGCAGCCGGCGGTCCTGGCGAGGGCGAATTCCTCCGCGGTTTCGACGCCTTCCGCGACGATGGCGATGTCCTGGATGCGGGCGATCTGGGCAAGCGCGGAAACGAAGATCTGCGCCACCTGGTCATGGGCGAGGCTGCGGATGTAGGAGCGGTCGATCTTGACGCTGTCGATGGGCAGCGACTTCAGATAGTTGAAGCCGCAATGGCCGGTGCCGAAGTCGTCCAGCGCAATGTGGAAGCCGAGGCCGCGCAGCGCCTCCAGGCGCCTCAGAACCTCGGGCGTCGCGGCCGTCGCCACCGTCTCGGTGATCTCGATGATGAACTGCGATGCGGACCGGCCGGTTTCGCGCAGGATCCGGTTGCACATCGTCACGATCTCGTCGCGCTTCAACTGCTCGCCCGAGACGTTGATCGAGATACGCCGTCCGGGAAAATGCCCGACATCGGCACAGGCGCGCTTGAAGACCCACTCGCCGATCATGTCGATCAGCGTCGAGCGCTCGGCGATCGGGATGAATTCCGCCGGCGAGATCAAACCGCGCACCGGGTGACGCCAGCGGATCAAGCCTTCCAGCGCGTCGACCGAGCCGTCGGGATTGACGATCGGCTGATAGTGCAGCTCCAGCTCGCCGAGATAGACCGCGGCGCGCAGTTCGCGTTCCACCAGCCGGCGATAACGCTTATCCGACAGCATCTCCTCATCGAAAACAGTGATGCGGCCGCGACCGGCGGCCTTGCTTTCGTAGAGCGCGAGATCGGCCAGCAGCATCAATTCAGCGCCGTTCGAAGCATGCAACGGCGCGAGCGCGACGCCCACCGAGATCGACAGGGGAATGATCTTGCCTTCATGCCTCTTGCCGGCACGCATCGCGTCCAGCAGCCGGCGCGCGTCCTTGTTGATAATGGCGACGTCGCCATGCGGAACCATGATGCCGAACTCGTCGCCGCCGAGCCGGCCGATGACGCCGTCCTCGAAGATGCGCTGGGCTTCCGCGACCAGGTGCGCCAGCGCCAGATCGCCGAACTGATGGCCGAACGTGTCGTTGAGCTGCTTGAAATGATCGAGGTCGATCAAAAGCAGGCTTGCCTGGCGACGGTTGCGCAAGCCACCCAACCAGTCGCCCAGCGCTTCGATGAAATAGCGCCGGGTCATGGCCCCGGTCATGGCATCGACGGTGAGAAAGCGATGCTTCTCGGCCTCGGCATCCGCCGCCGATTGCAGGCGCTGGACGACGCTCGCGCGCATATACATCAACACCAGAAGCGCCATTAAGGTCGATGCCACCGATACCACCAGCGCGCCTGCGCGGGAGGCGTTCTCCGTCAGCGCGAAAGCCGCAAGCCAGGTGGCGGCGATGCTCATCACGAGCAAAGCCTGGATGCCGCGATAGATACGGCCGCTGTGATCCTTGATTGTCGCCAAGATACTCATGTCCGCGCCCCCACAGCACGCGACATGGCTAGGGCTTCAGCCGTTAACAAACACTGAGTTCGGCGACCGTTCCGCGGCATTAATCAGCGCCGGATTGAGCGGTGGCGTTTTATGGTTAAAAAGCAACGATTTATGACAGTTTTTTGACCGGCTAACGAGCCTCTATCGCGGGGCCTCGACGCGGTCGTCAGGCGGCTGAAAAGGCCGGTTGCGTCAACAGCGCATCGGGGTGAAACTGCTTCGTAAGACGAGGCAGGAGCGGTTCACCGTCTCGCGGAAACGGCGAAACGCTCCATCTCTTTGTTTTTATGCAATTCCGGACGGAATGTTGCGGCGAAGGCGCCGAACTTAACCGCTCACACTTTTCCTGGAATTGCTCCAGCGAAGCATTATTCGAGAAGGATTGGACGATGAAGATCATTGCGTGCGGCTCAGTGCCGACAGTCACCGCGCCGGACAAATACTTTACCGGGCGGGTGCTGCAGACGCCAATCGTCGAGAAGGA
Organism: Mesorhizobium sp. B3-1-7; assembly: GCF_006439385.1. Classification (NCBI taxonomy): domain Bacteria; kingdom Pseudomonadati; phylum Pseudomonadota; class Alphaproteobacteria; order Hyphomicrobiales; family Phyllobacteriaceae; genus Mesorhizobium; species Mesorhizobium sp. B3-1-7. The sequence goes on along the minus strand of NZ_VFTL01000002.1, from coordinate 79,624 downwards.
GGCGCCGGCAAGGCTCAGGGCGACGCTGGTCAGCTTCGAGCCCGGCGCACGCACGCATTGGCACACGCACCCGCTCGGACAGACGCTCTATGTCACCTCCGGCGCCGGGCTTGCGCAGACCTGGGGCGGACCGATCGAAGAGATCAGGGCAGGGGATGTCATTTCCTTCGCGCCGGGCGAAAAGCACTGGCACGGCGCCGGGGCGAAAACCGCCATGACCCATATCGCCATGCAGGAGGCGCTGGACGGCGTCCATGCCGACTGGCTGGAAGCGGTCACGCCGGAGCAATATGGCGGCTAAGGCCAACAAAAAACCCGGCCGAAGCCGGGTTTTCCAATGTGACAACGTGGCGTCGATCAGGTCAGCGACGCGGTAAAGCGCTGGATGCGCGTGCAGGCTTCTTCCAGCAGCGCGTCCGAGGTGGCGTAGGAGATGCGGAAGTTCGGCCCCAGCCCAAAGGCCGAGCCGAACACCACCGCGACGCCTTCGGCCTCGAGCAGCTCCGCGCAGAAGGCTTCGTCATTGTCGATGACCTTGCCCGTCTTGGTCTTCTTGCCGATCAGCTGGGCGCAGGACGGGTAGACGTAGAAGGCGCCTTCGGGCGAGGGGCAGGAGATGCCGCGCGCCTGGTTGAGCATCGAGACGACGAGGTCGCGCCGGCCCTGGAAGATCGCCTTGTTCTTGGCAATGAAATCCTGCGGCCCGTTGAGCGCCTCGACGGAAGCCCATTGCGCGATGGTGCAGGCGCCCGACGTCTGCTGGCCCTGGATCATGTCCATGGCCTTGACGAGGGGCACCGGGCCGGCGGCATAGCCGATGCGCCAGCCGGTCATGGCATAGGCTTTCGACACGCCGTTCATGGTCAGCGTGCGCTCATAGAGGTTCGGCTCGACCTCGGCGATGGTCTTGAAGACGAAGTCGCCATAGGTCAGGTGCTCATACATGTCGTCGGTCAGCGTCCAGACATGCGGATGCTTGAGCAGCACGTCGGCCAGCGCCCTGAGCTCGGCCTCCGTGTAGGCGGCGCCCGAGGGGTTCGACGGCGAATTCATCAACAGCCATTTGGTCTTCGGCGTGATCGCCTTTTCCAGCACTTGCGGTGTGAGCTTGAAGCCGTTGTCGATCGAGGTGTCGGCGAACACCGACGTGCCGCCGCAGATCGCCACCATTTCGGGATAGCTCACCCAGTAGGGGCGCGGGATGACGACTTCGTCGCCAGGGTTCAGCGTCGCCATGAAGGCGTTGAACAGGATCTGCTTGCCGCCGGTGCCGACGATGGTCTGCTCCGGCCGGTAGTCGAGGTTGTTCTCGCGCTTGAACTTCCTGGCGATCGCCTCGCGCAGCGGCACGATGCCGGAAACCGGCGGATATTTGGTCTCGCCGTGGCGGATCGCCTCGATCGCCGCGTTCTTGATGTTGTCGGGCGTATCGAAATCCGGCTCGCCGGCGCCGAGGCCGATCACGTCTCGGCCGGCATTTTTCAGCTCGCGCGCTTTCTGCGTCACCGCGATGGTCGCGGAAGGCTTAACGCGGGAAAGGGCGTCGGCGAGAAAGGCCATGACAAAATGTCTCCTAGGAAAGCGGCCAGGAGCGGCCGCGGCGCCTCTCATGTCGCATCGTGGCGCGGAGCGCAAGCATTGTGCGATGAGCCAGAGGTCAAGGAGGCGTGAGCGGCAACGCTAAATTCATCAACGGCCGGTAAACCCTTGGCTGGCAGGATCGCAGATCGGATTGCGCCTGTTCGCGGAGCGAGAAACCTTGTCGCGCAGCATCGGGCTTGCCCACCTCATCCGTCATGATGACGGCACCTCGACCGGTGTCTGGGGCCTCTATACGCTGCAGAGCGCGTTCCAGCCGATCTTCGCCTTCAAGGAGGGCAAGCTTTCGGTCGCCGCTTTCGAGGGGCTGATCCGGCCATTCCGCGACGGCGAGCCGCAGTCGCCGGGGACATTCTTCGGTACCTGCCCGGCGGCCGATCGGCTGCATATCGAGGCGCTGACGCGCACTCTGCATCTTCTGAACGCCGGCGCCTGCCTGCCACAAGAGGCGTCCATTTTCGTCAATTTCGACCCGTCGGTCTTCACCGATCGCAGCATCGCCGACAAGGCCCTGCGCGACATGCGGCTGGTGCTGCACGAAGCCGGCATCGATCCGCGCCGTATCGTCTGCGAGGTCACCGAGCAGAAATCGGCTTCGCAGGAAACACTCTACGATTTTGTCGAGGCGCTGAGGGCCAACGGCTTCCGCATCGCGGTGGACGACTATGGCGCCGATGAATCCGACATCAACCGGATCAAGGAACTCAAACCAGACATCGTCAAGTTCGATGCGCATTGGATCACCCATCTGATGGAGTCCGGCGCCGGCTTTGCCTTGCTGACGGCGATGGTGCAGAGCTTCGAGAACCAGGGCATCCGCACCGTCTTCGAAGGCATCGAGGAAGGCTGGCAGCTGGAGCTTGCCGAGAGGTCCGGCGCCTCCATGGTGCAGGGCTATGTGCTTGCCCGGCCGGAACTTGCCCCCACGAGCTTTCGCGTTTTCAGCAAGGGCACGCAGCGGCCTTCGACCGGAGACAGCAAGGCATCGGCCGCCGCAAGCCCGGCGGCTCCAACGCCGCACGGACGGCCGGCAAGGGTGTTCGGGCGCAAGGTCACGCCATGAGCGGACAACCAGACAGGCGGCGCAACGTCGCCGAGGCGATCTTCGCCGACGAGATCGGCCTCCAGTTCGGCGTTTATGGCGAGTTCCGGCTGTGGAGCGCCTATCAGCCGATTTTCGCGCCGGAGGGCAAGGTGCTCAGAGCCGTCGCCGTCGAGGGGCTGATCGAGCCGCGCCGCGTCGCGCAGCCGGTAGCCTCTTCGGTCTTCTTCGGCGGCATTCCCGCGCCCGACCTTCTGTTTGTCGAAACGATGTGCCGGATGCTGCATCTCGGCAATTATCGCAACATCGGCGTCGAGGGATTGACGCTGTTCTTCAACTATAATCCGACCATCAACGACCATCTCGGACGGGCGCTCGCCGAGATCCGGCTGATGACCAGGCATCTCGACGATCTGGAGCTTGAGCCCAGCCTGCTGGTCTGCGAGATCACGGAGCAGGCAGCCGACGACCAGGTTCTTGCCAGCCTGGTGCGCGAAATGCGGCGCGATGGCATCCGCATCGCCATCGACGATTTCGGCACGGGGCATTCGACCGAGGCGCGCATCGATCTGCTTGCGCCTGACATCGTCAAGATCGACGGCGCCTGGTTTGGCGAGCTCTGCCGCCATGCCGCCGCTGAACGCTTCTTCCGGCCGTTGGTGGCGACGCTGCACGAGCGCGGCGCCAAAGTGCTGGTCGAGGGCATCGAGAACGCACAGCATTTGCGCGTCGCGCTCGAGGGCGGGGTCGACCTTTTGCAGGGTTTCCATCTCGCCCGTCCGGCGCTCGCCGGCACGATCTTCAAGGAAGAACCGCTTTCCGTCGACGCGCTGCTCGGCGCCGGCAACAAGGTCGTGCCCCTGCATCAGCATCGCTGATGCCGACCACAAAAGACGCATCAGCGCCGCTGATGTTTCGTCGCAAAAACAAATCACTGGATGGGACCTGGCCGAGCGCGTTAGAGCGCTCCCAGGAGACTCGAGAGGGCAAGAGGCATGATCCTTTACGACATGGCCGACAGCGGCAATTGCTACAAGCCGCGGCTGTTGATGGCGAAGCTCGGCATCCCCTTCACCCGGGTCGAGGTGAACTCGCATACCGGCGAGACGCGCAAGCCCGACTATGTCGCCAAGAATCCGAATGCGATGGTGCCGATGCTCGAGCTCGACGACGGCAGGCGCATCGCCGAGAGCAATGCCATCCTGCTCTACCTCGCCGAAGGCACGCGCTTCCTGCCGGCCGACAAATATGAGCGGGCGTTGGCTTACCAATGGCTGTTCTTCGAGCAATACAGCCATGAGCCCTATATCGCGGTGCGCAAGGCGCTTTTGACTTTCCCGGAGCGGGCGAAGGACGCGACGGCGGAACGATTGGCGCAGACGCTGGAACGCGGCAACAAGGCGCTCGGCGTTATGAACAGCCACCTGCAGCAAAACGCGTTCTTCGCCGGCAGCGCCTACAGCGTCGCCGACATCGCTTTATATGCCTATACCCACACCGCCGAGATGGGCGGCTTCCAGCTCGACGCCTATCCGGCGGTCGCCGCTTGGCTGAAGCGGGTCGAGGCGGATAAGGGGCATGTGCCAATCGAGTGGAAGGAATGATCTAGCGTCTGCTAGCCGCTTTCGCTGGAGCACAAGCGCGAGGGCTATTTGATAAGTCGATCATATTCGGCATGGGTGCCGATCCAGATCCAGTCAAAACCATCACTGCTTTCAAGAGCCAAGGCCCGGTAATTGTCGTCTATTCTCGCCGACCAAAGCTCTCCCACCTTCTTGAAATGGAGGGATGGATGTCGCGGATTGGTCTTCATCAAAATGAAATTCTTGTCGGCCACGCGGCGAGCGGCCTTTGGCAAAGAATTGTATTTTGTCCAGAAGCTAGCGGTGGCTCTGTGCCTCACAGGTCACGCAGTTTGCCGGCGGCTATTTCGGCACGTGCGTCTGCCACCAGCTTATCCAGCCGGCCCGATTTTGCGTCGGCCTCGATCTTCCGGTCCCATAAATCAGCCTGCAGCGCTTCGAACCATGCGGCGAACGCTTTAAGCTCATCTGGGCTGAGCTCCGCGACGGATTTTTCGATCTGTTCGAGTTTGGTCATGCATCAAAGGTAGCATTGATGGGCCAAAAGTGCCACCCGCGGGCTGCTGGGCCCGGACAACAACCCACCCAAAAATCCGGACAACAAAAAAGGCGGGCAATGCCCGCCTTCCTCTGCCGGTAGCCTGATCGGGAGCGTCTGGTCCGGGCTGGCAGCTATCTGCTGTTCCAGCTTGTCGGGTCTTTTCGCTCCGGCGCGCTTCTCGCGCGACCGTCAGTACATCCGTGACTTGCCGCGCGCCCCGAACCTTCGTCCGGCGCGCGCCTTTGCTTAGCCGCATTTCTGCAACGCCAAGCGATTCCGCTTGGCTGCAAAATGCTTAAGCCAAATCAGGCTGCCTTGCTAAGAGATCCAGCAGCGGACTTGCCGGTGCGGCGGTCCTGCTCGATCTCGAAGTTGATTTTCTGGCCTTCGGCGAGGCTGGTCATGCCAGCGCGCTCGACAGCGGAGATGTGGACGAAAACGTCCGCGCCGCCATTGTCAGGCTGGATGAAGCCGTAGCCCTTGGTGGCGTTGAACCACTTGACCGTACCAGTTGCCATGTAAAATGCCCTTCCACATTTGCTTTCGTTTGACCAGACCCGAAGTCCGGCCGGTGGTATCGAAATTTTGGAGACGTCAGCAAACGCGAGGGATCGCGAGGCCCGATCGATCGGCCAAATTCAATGGCCCGCATATAGGACAGTTTGCGAAGGAATACAAGACGGGTTGCAGGCGCGCTGCTCGCGGTTGCACGGAAGTTTTGACAGCGGCCGCGCGTTGTGGAGGGATGAGATGCTTGCCGTTCCATGGAGAGGAACCATGAAGACCGTTTTGCTTGCCGCCTGCTTCCTGCTGCTGGCCGCCGAGGCGCAGGCGGTGTCGCGCTACGATCCGACGCGCATGAGCTGCGACCGGGTGCAGGCGACGATCGCGAGACAGGGCGCCGTCATCCTGCGCTACCAGTCGACGCGCGTGCCGGGGCTGCCGCTTTACGACCGCTACGTGCGCGACGAGCGCTTCTGCAACGCGGGCGAAGTGAGGGCGCGCGCCTATGTGCCGAGCGCCGACACCAGGTCCTGCATGGTCTATGTCTGCAAGCGTCCGGATTTCGACCGGCGCTTCCGCCGTCGGTTCCTGCAAGACTAAAGCGCATCGCGTCGAAACGGATTCACGCGACGCGCTTTAGCTCGTTGCTTGATGCATGTCGTTATCGCAAAACCGAGGTCACTTTTGCGCGACATGCATTAGAGCGGTTCGGCGTTTCACGGAAACGCCGAACCGCTCTATCTTCTTTGTCTGACGCAATTCCGGACGGAACGCCACGGCGCAGCCGCCGAGCCCAACCGCTATGCATTTTTCCTGGAATTGCTCTGTGTTCTCAGAACCCGAACGAGGCCTGCACGGCCGGCGGCGGGCCGACGCGCACGCCTTCCATGGCCAGCATCTTTTCCTTGGTGGCCGAGCCGCCCGGCGCGGAGAAGCCGCCGATCTTACCGCCAGCGGCCAGGATGCGATGGCACGGAATGACCAGCGGGACCGGGTTGGCGCCAAGCGCCGCGCCCGTTTCGCGCGGAAGGCCGGCATGGCCGGCGCGTTTGGCCAGTTCGCCGTAGGTGGTGGTCTCGCCGAAGCGGAGCGTGCGCGCCGCTTCATAAATGGCGAGGCGGAAATCGTCGACGCCGTCGAGATCGACCGGCACGCCGGAGAAGTCGACGTCCTCGCCGGCCGCATAGGCCTTGATCGAGGCGATCAGATCGACCACCCAGGACGGCTGGTCTGTCGAGGCTGAGACGCCGGGGTGGCGAAGCAGCCGGCGCTCGACCGCTTCGCGGCTGCGCTCTGGCAGGCAAAGCCGGATCAGGCCCTTCTCGCTCCATGCGATGCCCATGAAGCCGATCACTGTTTCTAACACTGCGTGGCCGGCCGTGATCTGGGATGTGGGTTTCATGACGTATTCCTTCCGCAAAACAGCGAAAAACGAGTACATATCCAGAACAATATGGCACTTCCGCTCTGTTGTCGCCACCCGAAAACCGCTTGGTGGCCCCGATTGCCGGGTGTGAATCGCTGGTGTAAGGACTTCTTAACAACCGACAAACCGGACCCGTACGGCTTGCCCGCTAAAATCATAATCACCGCGCTCGGCGTGCTCGTTGCCGCTGCTGGTCTGAGCGGTTGCACCTCGACCTCGCAGATGAAGGCCGCGCCCGCGCTTGCGGAAGCCTCGACGCCTGCCGTCGCGGACGACACGCCGACCCTTGCGCTGCCCGAGAAGGTCGCCGTATTGCCGGAGCCTTCCGGCCTTGCGCAGGTGCAGACCGCGGCGCTCACAGGCGATGCCGTCGCCATGGCCACGACGCCTGGCGCGCCCGCGACGCAAAGCGCGCTGGCGACGCAAAGCGCGCTTTTGCCGCCGCCTGTCCAGCCTGGCGCACCTCAGTCCGGTGTTACGCAGGCGCAACCCGCGGCTTTCGCTGGTTCGACGCCGCTCGTCGGCCAGTTTCCGCCGCCCCCGGTGCTGACCGCCGGCGGCTCGCCGACCGGCCCGGGATCCATCAGCCGAGCGGCGGTCTATACGACCGCGGGCGTCGCCATGCCGGTCACCGGCCAGTCGGCGAAAGTCGCTCCGATGCCCGGCGTCCAGCAGGTCGCCTATGTGGCGCCGGAAAATCCGGCGCTGCTTGCGGCACCTGGCCAACCCGAGCAGCACGCCAGCGGCCCGCGCGGCGAGATCGAACGGCTGATCGAGAAATATTCTGCGATCTATGAAGTGCCGATCGACCTGGTACGCCATGTCGTCAATCGTGAAAGCACCTTCAACCCGAAAGCCTATAATCACGGCCATTGGGGACTGATGCAGATCAAGCACGCGACGGCGCGCGGCATGGGCTATGACGGACCGGCGACCGGCCTGTTCGATGCCGAGACCAATCTCAAATACGCGGTGAAATATCTGCGCGGCGCCTGGCTGGTTTCGGGCGGCAACGCCAAGCGGGCCGACATGCTCTACCAGACCGGCTATTATTACGACGCCAAGCGCAAGGGCCTGCTCGAGGCGACGGGCCTTGGCGTCGATCGCAAGCGCCGCCGCCTGCAACCCGACGCCTGAGCCGACGGGTCAGGTCGCGCGCGGCGTTCGAGACAGCGCCATGCATGAAAACACGACGCCCCGCCCGCCGGCTGCCAACGACATCCGCCTGCGCAAGCTGTTCGACGATACGCTCGCCGCGCCGCACTGGCCGGAAGGCTTCGTTGTACGCACGTTCGAGCAGCGGGATGCGCCGGCTTTGCACGCGCTGCTGGAAGAGGTGTTCGACGACGGCGCCGACGGGCCGTTCGACCAATGGTGGCCGCGCATTGCCGGCGATGCGGAGTTCGATCCCGCTCTCTGTTTCCTGGCGATCGACGGCAAGGGCCTGCTGGCGGGCGCGGCGCTTTGCTGGACGTCCGGTTTCGTCAAGGACCTCGCCGTCCATCCTGAGTCGAGACGGCAGGGCATCGGCGAAGCGTTGATGCGCCAGGTGTTCCTGGCGTTTCGCGAGCGCGGGGCGACGCATGTCGATCTCAAGACCAACACGGTGAAGAACACCGCGGCCTTCAGGCTCTACGAGCGGCTCGGCATGATCCCGGTCGACTGGGAAGGCTGATCCTTAAAGCGCGGCGCTACAATCACCTGCGCGCAGGCATTGTGAACAGCTTCACATAGGCTGACGTTAGGGCATGCTAATGCCTCGTCGTGCCGGGCGGCCGATCGGCGGATCGACGCGGGCAAGGCGTCGGAGGAGGCTGTGCCGGCATGCGTCAGCCACTCCCAGGCGGGCTCCGGGGCGGGGGTTTCGGAGCCCGTCCGCTTTGCGTGAGGCGAGGTGGACGGAGCGAGCCAGCGACACGGTCGGGCCAACCGGGATCGGCTTCACCGACGGCCGGCCTGGTCGGCGCTAATAAGCGCGGGAACCCAAAGCGGCGTCGCGCATTCAACGCAGGGGCCTTGATGAGCCGCGACCTGCGCGTCGCCGGTCGCGCAGGGAGGTCCGCAATCCCGTGAAACTCGCTTTGGCATTCCTGGCCGCCGGCATCCTGCTGGGCGCCGTTCAGGCGCGAGCCGTGGAACTGTCGATCGTGTCGGGCGACACCGGCAACGGCATCAAGGTGCTGCGCGAGATACTCGATCGTTACGAGACAAAGAGCGGCAACAAGGTCGACATCGTCGTCATTCCGCCTTCGACCACCGACCAGTTCGGCCAATACCGGCTCTGGCTCGCCGCCGGCAGCAGCGATATCGACGTCTACCAGACCGACGTGATCTGGGCGCCGCAGCTTGCCAGCCAGCTGGTCGACCTGACCGAGGCGACCAGGGATGTGGTGGGTGAGCATTTCCCGTCGATCATCAGGTCGCAGACGGTCAACGGCAGGCTGGTCGCCCTGCCGATCTTCACCGATGCGCCGGCGCTCTACTACCGCAAGGATCTGCTCGACAAATATGGCGCCAAGGTGCCGACCACCTGGAAGGAGCTCGCCGATACCGCGAAGCTTGTGATGAACAAGGAGCGGGCGGCCGGCAACAAGGACATCTGGGGCTTCGTCTTCCAGGGCAACGCCTATGAGGGGCTGACCTGCAACGCGCTCGAATGGGTGACGTCGAATGGGGGCGGCGGGATCATCGAGCCGGACGGCACGATCTCCATCGACAACCCCAAGGCTGCGGCCGCGCTCGACATGGTCAAGGGCTGGATCGGCACCATCGCGCCGCCGGGCGTGCTCGCCTATCAGGAGGAGGAAACGCGCGGCGTCTGGCAGACCGGCAATGCCGTCTTCATGCGCAACTGGCCCTATGCCTATGCGCTCGGCAACAGCGAGAATTCGCCGATCAAGAGCAAGTTCGACGTGGCGCCGCTGCCGGCCGGCGAAGGCGGGCGGCCGGTCGCCACGCTCGGCGGTTGGAACCTTGCGGTCTCCAGATATTCGAAACATCCTGCCGCTGCGATCGAGCTGGTCAAGTTCATCGCGTCGCGCGAGATGCAGAAATACCGGACGCTCAAAACATCCAACCTGCCGACCATTTCGGCACTCTATGACGACCCCGACATCGCCCGGCAGCAGCCGATCGTGCCGCGCTGGAAACCGATCTTCCTCGACGCCCGGCCGCGTCCCTCGGCAACCGCCAGGATCAAGTACAACGAGGCATCCAGCCAGTTCTGGACTGCCGTGCACGACACGATCTCCGGCCAAGGCACCGCCGCCGACAATCTGGCCGATCTCGGGGCGAGGCTGACCAGGCTGAAAGGCAAGGGCTGGTGAGCGCGGCAAGGCGATCGCCGCTGATGCGCCAACGCGTGCGCACGGCCTGGCTGTTTCTCGCGCCGATGCTTTTGGTGCTTGGCCTCGTCGCCGGCTGGCCGTTCCTGCGCACGGTCTACTACAGCTTCACCGATGCTTCGCTGGCCGACCTGGACGCGCGGCAATGGATCGGCTTCGACAATTACTTTTCGGTGCTGCGCCTGCCGAGCGGCCGCCTGCTCTATGACGGGCTGCTCGTCGATCCGGTCTGGTGGCGCGCGGTGTGGAACACGGTACGCTTCGCCGTGGTGTCGGTGGCCTGCGAGACGGTGCTCGGCATGGTCGTGGCGCTTGCGCTCAACGCCGAATTCCCGGGACGTGGGATCGTGCGGGCGGCGATCCTCATTCCCTGGGCAATCCCGACCATCGTCTCGGCCAAGATGTGGCAGTGGATGCTCAACGACCAGTTCGGCATCATCAATGCCGCGCTTCTCGATCTCGGCCTGATCGACACCAAGATCGCCTGGACCGCCAATGCCGATACCGCGATGATCGCGGTGCTCATCGTCGACATCTGGAAGACGACGCCGTTCATGGCGCTGCTGATCCTGGCGGCCCTGCAGATGCTGCCGCGCGAGATCCTCGAAGTGGCCAGGCTCGACGGCGCCAGCCCGTGGCAGATCTTCTGGCGGGTGACCTTGCCGCTGATCCGGCCGGCGGTGATGGTAGCGGTGATCTTCCGCGCGCTCGACGCATTGCGCATCTTCGACCTGATCTATGTGCTGACTCCCAACAATGTCCAGACCAAGTCGATGTCGATCTTCGCGCGCGAGAACCTGTTCGAGTTCGACAAGTTCGCCTATGGCTCCGCCGCCTCGACGCTGCTTTTCCTGATCATCGGCCTGCTCACCATCGCCTATATCCGGATCGGCCGGCTGAGTTTCGAGGGAGGGCGCTGACATGAAAATGCTGAAGCGCGCCGGCTTCTACCTGCTGCTGCTGGCGATCGTCTTCGTCGCGGTGTTTCCGTTCTACTACGCAATCGTCACCAGCCTGAAATCGGGAACCGAACTGTTCCAGGCAGGTCTCTGGCCGAAATCGTTCAGCCTTGCCAATTACCGCAACGTGCTGAGCGAAGGTCCCTTCCTGCGCAACCTCGTCAATTCGCTGATCGTCTCCGGCGCCGTCGTGGCGATCTCGCTGCTTCTCGGCGTCACCGCGGCCTACGCGCTGGCGCGCATCCGTTTCCGCGGGCGTTCGGCGCTGATGCTCGCCGTCCTGTCGGTGTCGATGTTTCCGCAGGTCGCGGCACTGGCCGGGCTGTTCGAGATCATCCGGGCGCTGCACCTCTACAATTCGCTCTTGGCGCTCATCCTGTCCTACATGATCTTCACGCTGCCGTTCACCGTCTGGGTGCTGACCACCTTCGTGCGCGAGCTGCCGGTCGAGATCGAGGAGGCGGCGATCCTCGACGGCGCCGGGCCCTGGACCATCCTCACGCGCATCTTCCTACCGCTGATGTGGCCGGCGCTCGCCACCACCGGGCTGCTTGCCTTCATCAGCGCCTGGAACGAGTTCCTGTTCGCGCTCACCTTCACCTCCACCAACACTCAGCGCACAGTGCCGGTGGCGATCGCGCTGCTGTCAGGCAACTCGCAGTTCGAGATCCCGTGGGGCAACATCATGGCCGCTTCGGTGATCGTCGCCGTGCCGCTGGTGGCGCTGGTGCTGGTCTTCCAGCGCAGGATTGTCTCGGGTCTCACGGCTGGCGGCGTCAAAGGCTAGATGCGGCGTGAAAAAGTGACCGGAAAGCGTGCGCCGAAATGTCGGATCAGGTCGCGGTGAGCCGTCCTTGGATCGTAGAGCAACCCGCGCCGGGACGCCGGCGCCAGGAGACGATCATGATCACCTTCCCCAATGATTCCGCCAAATATCGTACCGCGCGCGAAAAATTGCTGCGCAAGGAAATCGAGCTGCGCCGCGCCATGGAAGCGGTGGCGGAGGCAAGGCGCGCTTTGCCGCCGGGCGGCTTGGTGCCGCAGGACTATGTATTCGACGCCCTGGGCGACCAGGGCCAGCCGGCGAAAGTCAAGCTGTCGGACCTGTTGGCGCCGGGCAAGGATACGCTGATCCTCTATCAGATGATGTTCCCGCGCCATCCGCAGGAGACGCGTGAGGTGGCGAAAGGCGGCGAGACGGCGAAGCTTGCCCGGCAGGACCAGCCATGCCCGTCCTGCACGGCGCTGCTCGACCAATTCGACGGCGCGATCGGCCATCTCGAAGCGGCGGGCTTCAACTTTGCCGTGGTGGCGAAGACCGCGCTCGACAATCTGGTAGCGCTCGGCCGCGACCGCGGCTGGCGAAACATGCGGCTCGTCTCGTCGGCCGGCAACGCCTTCAAGCGCGACTACAACTCCGAAACGGCCGAGGGCGCGCAGATACCGCTGCTTTCGGTGTTCCACCGCGATGGTGACGGCATCCGGCATTTCTGGTCGTCGGAGCTAGACTTCGCGCCATCGGAGCCGGGACAGGACCCGCGCGGCATCGGCACCTGCGAGATCCTGTGGAACCTGATGGATTTCACGCCCGAAGGCCGGCCGAACTGGCACGAGCAGCTGCAATATGCCGGGCACGCCGCCGGCGCGCACTGCCACTGATGGCGACGCGGGCCCCCGGCCCGTGCGCTTCTTTTCGAGGCAACCTCTTAGGCAACCCTGGGGCCGGTGCCGCGTTGGGGAAGGCGGAGGGGCTGTTTCGGATCGGAGATCGAGATGAAAACGCTGCTGCCCCTGGTCGCCGTCGCGCTTCTTGCCGGCGCGCCCGCCGCGTTCGCCCAGTCGGACAATTCAGACGCCGTGGGACCGATGGTGACCGAGAACAAGGTCGACACACAAACCTTCGTCACGACGGTGCCGAATGCCAACATGTTCGAGATCGAGTCGAGCAAGCTGGCGCAAGGGAAGTCGGCGTCGGCCGACGTCAAGGCTTTCGCCGCTCAGATGATCAAGGATCACAGCAAGGCCGGCGAGGATTTCAAGGCGGCGCTCAGCCAAGGCCAGACCACGGCGTCGATCAAGCCGGCCGACCCTGCGCTGCAGCCTAAGGAGCAGCAGCTGCTCGACGACTTGAAGGCCGCGAGCGGCAAGGAATTCGACGCCAAATACATCAAGATGCAGGTCGATGCGCATAAGGATGCGGTGGCGCTGTTTTCCACCTATGCCAATTCCGGCGACGACCCGGCGATGAAGGAATTCGCCAAGAAAACGCTGCCGGTGCTGAAGATGCACGAGAAGCACGTGAAGGAACTGGCGGTGGCGCATCAGTGAGAGACCCGTGTTGGGCAAGCGGCCGGCGGTGGCGCTCTACGGCGCCCCCCTCTGTCCTGCCGGACATCTCCCCCACTTGGGGGGAGATTGGCGGCTTCGGCGCCTCGCTTGTTCTGCAACGTTGGCAATTGGCGAAAGCCAGGGCGACATCTGATCTCCCCCCTTGTGGGGGAGATGTCCGGCAGGACAGAGGGGGGCGCGAAGGAACGTGACGTTGCGCATCCTCGCAAATGCCGAACCGCGCGCTTCGCTCTTCGCCTTCAGCCACCCCGCGTTAAACTGCCCGCACCAACCCGCAAGCCCCCATGCCCAAAATCGACCTACCATCCATCCCCATCCGCAAAGGCTCCGGCTACCCTTCACCCTTCGACCAACCCTGCGCCGAACGCACCCGCCGCCGCCTCGGCGACGCCGGCAGTCTCACGGATTTCGGCGTCAACCTGATGACCCTCCCGCCCGGCGGCTGGTCGAGCCAGTGCCACTGGCACAGCCATGAGGACGAGCTCGTCTATGTGCTGGAGGGTGAGCTGACGCTGGTCGAGGATGGCGGCGAGACGCTGCTGAAAGCGGGCGACGTCGCGACCTTCGCCAAGAACGGCGGCAACGGCCACCACATGATCAACCGCTCATCGGTGACTGCGCGCTACCTGGAAGTCGGCTCGCGCAACCCGCACGATGTCATCACCTGCTCCGACATTGACATGATGAGCCCAAGCTCGGACGGACGGTTTTTGCACAAGGACGGGACGCCGTATCCGGGGCAAGAATGTAAGATGCTTGCGACATGATTCGCTAAGTACAATCGGGACAGATGGCTCAGCCGATAAAGCATCATTTCCTGCCGGTCTTCTATTTGAGGCGCTGGGCGCTTGCCGATGAGAGGTTAGTTGAGTTCAGCAAGCCATTCGGGGAAGTCGTAAAACCGAAACGAGTTCATCCTGAAGGCACTGGTTACATCTCCAGACTCTATGCAGTTCAAGGTTTGCCCGATGATGTCGCTCACGAAATGGAGCGCGAATTTCTGTCTCCGATCGATAGCAAAGCTGCGGAAGCTCTTAAGATCATGCTTGATGGAGGAGAATTTTCAGTGGCGCAGCGCCTTGCTTGGTCGGGTTTCCTTGCGACGCTTTTGTCACGGATGCCGTCGGACATCAGAATCTTGCGCGAGAACATTCATGAGCTGTTTTCGACGATTGCTCCAGGCTTCGAGAATTTCTTTCAGGCATTAAGACCTGAAAATGAAACCCGATCTTTCCAACAAATGACTGATGAACTGCTGTCGAAGGTTGCGCCTCGTGTCATCAATAACGCGAAACGCTTGATGTCTAACCAGACCTTGATATACGGGCTGGCGGGAATGCAATGGTCAGTTTTAACCGTCGATAGGGCTACTCATGAATTGGGACCTATATACGAGTGTGACCCATTGACTTAGGTCATACTAGTACCTAAATTACAGCTGTCGGGTTTGGAGCGATGGCCGTGATTAAGCAGTTCGACAGCCTCTTCGACATGATGGAAGCCTTCCCGGACGAGCAATCCGCGATTGATCAGCTTCGCTCAATTCGTTGGAAAGATGGCGCTTTCTGCCCCTACTGTGGTTCGACCAGAGTTTACAATTTCTCCGATAATCGTACCCATAAATGCGGCGACTGCCGCCAGCGCTTTTCGATCAAAGTTGGGACGATTTTCGAGGACAGCAAAATCCCGCTTCGGAAGTGGTTCATGGCGGTATGGCTGATCACTTCGCACAAGAAGGGCATTGCCAGCACGACGCTCGCCCGCGATATCAAGGTCACTCAGAAAACCGCTTGGTTCATGCTGCATCGTTTGCGTCATGCTGCCCGCACCAAATCCTTCAATCGCCCGCTGGAGGGAACAGTCGAGGTCGATGAAACGTTCATCGGCGGTAAGGAAAAGAACAAGCACGAAAGCAAGCGCCAGAAGGCAGGTCGCGGCGCGGTCGGCAAGGCCGTGGTGTTCGGCGCTTTGGAGCGCAACGGCGAGTTCCGTGCATTCCACATTCATTCGCTCAAAGGCGTGAAGGATGCTGTGGAGGCGCACGTCAGAGAGGGCTCAATTGTCATGACCGATGAGTTCCCCGGCTACAAGGGCCTCGACAAGTCCTACTACCACCAGACTGTGAACCACTCGGAAGGCGAGTATGTTCGCGGGTTCTATTTCCACACCAATTCAATCGAGGGCGCTTGGTCGCACATCAAGCGTCAAATTTACGGCATTCACCACTGGATTTCAGACAAGCATCTCGGCAACTATCTTTCCGAAATAACGTGGCGCTATAATCGCCGCGCTATCGAGGACGGTGTGCGCATGAACGGGCTGCTTGCGCAGGTGGAAGGCCGTCTCCGGTATAGGGAGCTGATTGCATGATCGCACGCAAGAAAGCCAAGGCCGAAAATCCGTTTTTCGAGATGGATTTCGAAGAGGCAATTTCGCGCCTAGCTCAGACCGATAAGGGTGAGTTGGAAAAAGCAATAGCCCATGACATTATTGAGCGGGTCGCGCGCAACAAGAAGCGCGTGGAGGACGCTCGGGAGGACATTGCGCGTGGGGCAAGAACTA
Organism: Mesorhizobium sp. B3-1-7; assembly: GCF_006439385.1. Classification (NCBI taxonomy): domain Bacteria; kingdom Pseudomonadati; phylum Pseudomonadota; class Alphaproteobacteria; order Hyphomicrobiales; family Phyllobacteriaceae; genus Mesorhizobium; species Mesorhizobium sp. B3-1-7. The sequence goes on along the minus strand of NZ_VFTL01000002.1, from coordinate 63,715 downwards.
GACCAAAGAAAGACCGTTTCCGTCTTTGATTTTCTCTATGTGGATCACCACCGCATAGGCCTTTTTCTTTCACAGTTTTCCGAGTTCGGCCATCTTACTGATGTGGTTCACTCTAGGAGTGTAACCGACGATGCCGCCGTTACAGGCGGCTTCAAGGGCATTCTGAGTGGCGAGACCAAAAGCGGTGAACGGGAAGGCATTGAGCGGCGCTATAGCGCCCAATGGTCTCAAGCATTGAATTTCCTCGACGAGGTCAATGCCAGGAAAATGCTCAACCCCGACATTACCAAGGCACACATCGGCGGTCTGGTCCTGTCATCTGGCATGCTCAGCATTCTCAATATGAAGCCGCTGGAGCATTCGTGGGCGGCGGCGATCGAGAACGCAAAGGATGCGCACCAACAGGCTAACGCGCATCGTGGCAATAGGCAGGAGCGGCGTTCAAACAAGAATAGTCAGGCCCCCGCCGGAACGGCCGATGTATCAGGGCTGCGGCTTTTGGGCACATTGGAACAGCCAATTATCATGGCTCTCAAAAGTGGGAACTTTCGCCTTTGGTCTACCCTAGACGCGAAATACCTTCTGGGTCACTCGTCAGATTTGACCCTAAAGCACGGGATCAAAATTGCCGGCGAATGGCACGTTCTGGGCATTCTCGACTGTCTGCCGGGTGATCCAAATACCGGCGAGACAGATGGCCGCATTTGTGGCGGAGGCAACAACGAATTCGGTTCAGGAGCTATCCAGCTCTGGCGTGAACTTGGATTGGTTTTTGGACGCCCCGACGATTGCCACGGCATCACGCCCATCATCATAATGCGCGAAGTTAAAGCCTAGGGCGGGTCACACTCGTATATAGGTCCCCCTTTTTAGTAGGTGCTGCGGATAGATTAGTATATGGCAGCTCCGACAGCCAGCTCCGCTTCATTCAAAATCGCATGGGAAAGGCACCGGTTCCTTCACTTATTGAGCGGATGAGAGAGTTGCAGAGGACGCGATATGACGATCTGCTGAAAACTTTGCGTGAGATGCCGATCCCGGCTCAAAGATAACCGACGTCTCATGCAGCTATGCCAACGATCTCACCCAAAATACTCCTGCAGCGGCCGCACCTCCAAGTTCCCCGCCCTCAACGCCGCAATCGCTTCCGCCACCGCCGCCGCGCCCGACAGCGTCGTGTAATACGGCACCTTCTGCATCAGCGTGGCTCGCCGCAGCGACTTCGAGTCCGACACCGCCTTCTGGCCGTCGGTGGTGTTGAAGACGATCTGGACCTGGCGGTTGCGGATGGCGTCTTCGATGTGGGGGCGGCCTTCGAGCACCTTGTTGATCTTCTCGGCCGTCACGCCGTTCTCGGCGAGGAAGCGGGCGGTGCCGGAGGTGGCGAGGACCTTGAAACCCTGGCCGGCGAGGCGTTTCACGGCCGGCAGGATGCCCTTCTTGTCCTCGTCGCGCACCGAGACGAACAGCGTCCCGGAGCGGGGGAGATCGACACCCGCCCCTAACTGGCTCTTGGCGAAGGCGAGCGCGAAATCGCGGTCGAGGCCCATGACCTCGCCGGTCGAGCGCATTTCCGGGCCGAGCAATATGTCGACGCCTGGGAAGCGGGCGAAGGGGAAGACGGCTTCCTTGACTGCGATGTGGCCGGGATTGCGCGGATCGGGCATGGCGCCGTAATGGGCGAAGGCGTCTTCCAGCGTCTCGCCGGCCATGATCCGGGCCGCGATCTTGGCGATCGGACGGCCGATGGTCTTGGCGACGAAGGGCACGGTGCGCGACGCACGGGGGTTGACCTCCAGCACATAGACCGTGCCGTCTTGAATAGCGTATTGCACGTTCATCAGGCCGCCGACATTGAGCGCGCGAGCCAAGGCGGCCGTCTGGCGCTCCAGCTCGTCGACGAGGTCGGACGGCAGCGAATGCACCGGCAGCGAGCAGGCCGAGTCGCCCGAATGGATGCCGGCTTCCTCGATATGCTCCAGGATGCCGGAGACGAAGGTCGCCTTGCCGTCGCAGAGGCAATCGACATCGACCTCGATGGCGCCTGAGAGATAAGTGTCGAACAGCAGCGGGTTCTTGCCCAGCAGCGTGTTGATCTGGCCGGTCTTGTCATTGGGGTATTTCTGCTTGATGTCCTCCGGCACAAGACCGGGCACGGTGTCGAGCAGATAGGTCTGCAGCATGCCCTCGTCATGGATGATCTGCATGGCGCGGCCGCCGAGCACATAGGAGGGGCGCACCACCAGCGGGAAGCCGAGCTCGCCGGCGACGAGACGCGCCTGCTCGACCGAATAAGCGATGCCGTTCTTCGGCTGGCTGAGGTTGAGCTTGTGCAAGAGCTTCTGGAAACGGTCGCGGTCCTCCGCCAGGTCGATCATGTCGGGCGACGTGCCGAGGATCGGGATGCCGGCCTTCTCCAGCGCGTCGGCGAGCTTCAGCGGCGTCTGGCCGCCGAACTGGACGATGACGCCGACGAGCTCGCCCGAGGCCTGCTCGGCGCGCAGGATTTCCAGCACGTCCTCCGCCGTCAGCGGATCGAAATAGAGGCGGTCCGAGGTGTCATAGTCGGTCGAGACTGTCTCCGGGTTGCAGTTGATCATGATCGCTTCATAGCCGGCGTCGCGCAGAGCGAAGGCGGCGTGGCAGCAGCAATAGTCGAACTCGATGCCCTGGCCGATACGGTTCGGCCCGCCGCCGAGGATGACGACCTTCTTGCGCGACGACACGCGCGCCTCGTTGGCGGGCTCGCCGACGAAGGGCACTTCATAGGTCGAGTACATGTAGGCGGTCGGCGAGGCGAACTCGGCGGCGCAGGTGTCGATGCGCTTGTAAACCGGATGAACGTCGAGCTTTTGCCTAGCCTTCTGAATCACTTCGGCGTCGGTCTTCGTCAGCGATCCGAGGCGGGCGTCGGAAAAACCCATGGCCTTCAGCATGCGCAGATTGACGGCGTCCTGCGGCAGGCCGTGCTCGCGGACACGTTCCTCCATGGCGATGATGCCGGCGATCTGCTCGAGGAACCACGGATCGATCTTGCACATGGCGTGCACGTCCTCGAGCGAGGTGCCCATGCGGATCGCCTGCGCCACCATGCGCAGCCGGTCCGGCGTCGGGGTGCCAAGCGCGGCGCGGATCGCGTTGCGGTCGTCGGCGTGGCTGGCTGGCGCGCTACCGTGACCGAGGCCGGGGATTTCGATCTCGTCCAATCCGGTCAGGCCGGTTTCCAGACCACGCAGCGCCTTCTGCAGCGATTCCTGGAAGGTGCGGCCGATGGCCATCACTTCGCCCACCGACTTCATGGCGGTGGTCAGCACCGGCTCGGCGCCGGGGAATTTCTCGAAGGCAAAGCGCGGGATTTTCGTCACCACGTAGTCGATGGTCGGCTCGAAGGAAGCGGGCGTCGCGCCGCCGGTGATGTCGTTTTCCAGCTCGTCCAGCGTGTAGCCGACGGCAAGCTTGGCCGCGACCTTGGCGATCGGGAAGCCGGTGGCCTTGGAGGCAAGCGCCGACGAGCGCGAGACGCGCGGGTTCATCTCGATGACGACCAGCCGGCCATCGGCCGGGTTGACGGCGAACTGCACGTTGGAGCCGCCGGTCTCGACGCCGATCTCGCGCAGCACCGCGATCGAGGCGTTGCGCATCATCTGGTATTCCTTGTCGGTCAGCGTCAGCGCCGGCGCGACGGTGATGGAATCGCCGGTGTGCACGCCCATCGGATCGAGGTTCTCGATCGAGCAGATGATGATGCAATTGTCCGCCTTGTCGCGGACGACCTCCATCTCATATTCCTTCCAGCCGAGCACGCTCTCCTCGATCAGCACCTCGGTGGTCGGCGAGGCGTCGAGGCCGGACTGGACGATATCGTAGAATTCGGCGCGGTTGTAGGCGATGCCGCCACCGGTGCCGCCCATGGTGAAGGAGGGGCGGATGATCGCCGGCAGGCCGACATGGTCGAGCGCCTGCGCGGCGATCGCCATGCCGTGGCTGATATAGCGCTGCTTGCGGTCGCCTTCGCCGAGGTTCCAGCGGGTTTCCAGCGCATCGAGCGCGGCGTCGAGGTTTTCCGGGTTCTCCGCCTTCAGCGCGGCGCGCTCGGCCTCATGCGTCTTGCGGTCGGCGTTCTTGACGTCGGTGGCGTTGGCCAGCATCGACTTCGGCGTTTCGAGGCCGATCTTGCTCATCGCCTCGCGGAACAGCGCGCGGTCCTCGGCCTTGTCGATGGCGTGCGCGTCGGCGCCGATCATCTCGACATTATAGCGGTCGAGAACGCCCATGCGGCGCAGCGACAGCGCCGTGTTGAGCGCCGTCTGGCCGCCCATGGTCGGCAGCAGCGCGTCCGGCCGCTCCTTGGCGATGATCTTGGCCACCACTTCGGGCGTGATCGGCTCGATATAGGTGGCGTCGGCCAGCTCCGGGTCGGTCATGATGGTGGCCGGATTGGAGTTGACCAGGATGACGCGGAAACCCTCTTCCTTCAGCGCCTTGCAGGCCTGGGTGCCGGAATAGTCGAATTCGCAAGCCTGGCCGATAACGATGGGGCCGGCCCCGATGATCAGGATCGACTTGATGTCGGTGCGTCTTGGCATACTCGAAAAATCCGTTCGGCGAGCGGCTTGCACGAAAAACCGGGCGGGGAGGACCCGGCCGGTTGTGCTTGCGATTCTGGTATCAGGCTAGGAGGGCCTTATAGGGAAGAGTTTTGGCGGATGTAACCCTGAAAATGAGGGAGTAGGGGAGTAGGGGAGTAGGGGCTTCTCTTCCCTATTGCCTTACTGCCCTACTGCCTTATTCCCTGTATCAGTACCCAACGCCAGCTGGTCCGTGATCTCGAAGCGTTCGGAAACGCCGATGCGGATCATGTTGAGGCTGCCTTCGCGCGTGAAACGGAATTCGTCCGGCGAGTCCGAGCCGCTCGGCTTGCCGCCATGGAAGGTGATGACGCGGCTGCCGCCATCCGGCCAGGTCACCGTCACGGTTCTGTCGGCGCCTGTGTGCGCGACGCTGATCTCGCAACGGGTCATTGGCTGGCCGACATCGCGAGCGCAGGGGATGCCGGCATCTGGGGTTTCGGACTCGGCGCTTGCCGAGGCTGCGAAGGCGAGACCATACGCGTCCTGCATGGCGGTCCTGCCGATCTCGGCTGCAGTCGGCGGCTCGGCCGGCTCCCCGCCGCCCAGGCGCGCCGCTATATCAGGCTGCTGCTCCCCGGAAGGTTGAGGCGCAACGGCCGCGACTGCTGGCGCGGCGGCGTCTTCAGGCACCGGCGCCGGGTTGTTGGGGCTGAGATAGCGGGCGGGCGCCCATCCGACGATATGCGCATCCTGCGTATCCTCGACCTTGCACCAGGGATAGCCGTTGACGACGTTGCAGCCGAAATTCTTGACGGCCGTGCCGTTGGGCAGCCGCGCCGCCACCTTTCCACTCGGCGAGGCGGTGGCGCGGATATTGAGGAGATCGTCCGGTGCGAGGCCGCCGATAATCGAAACGATCGGTCCCGGCGGATCCTGAGCCATGGCCGGCAACGCGGCCAGCAATGGAGCGACGAAGAGTGCCTTCAGCGTCAGTCGGAGCGTAGTTTTGCGCTTCATCTTTGGCCGCATTTTTCCGAGTCGCGACCAGGACCAAAGCGAGCTCTGACCGCAAGGCGATGGGTTATAGTCGGCAAGACCGCGGGGTGTCATGCTGAATTTGCGCGGAATTGTGAGGCCAAGGGCACGCGCAGGTCGTTCAGGCCGAAACCTCGACTTCGGCGGTGCCGACCGCTGGCAGATCCTTGTCGCCGTCGGCCGCGGCAATCACGCTGTCGAGCAGGCCGGGGAAACGCCTGTCGAGATCGTCACGGCGCAATGTGATCAGCCGGCTGGTGCCGACCGCTTCGCTGCGGGTGACGCCCGCCTCGCGCAGCTTGGCGAGGTGGTAGCTGAGATTGGTCTTGGAGGCGAGGTCGAGGAACTTGCTGCAGTTCAGCGGCACGCCTTCCTTGCTCGCCAGATAGCGCACGATGGCAAGTCGGGTCGGGTCGCCGAGCACGGCCAGTACGATCGGCAGGCTGATCTGGTCGGCGGTTGGATGGGGCAGGGTCATGGCTCAGAATTAAGCACAAACAGCACGAACTTCAACGCGGCTTCCTTTCCTACTGCAGGCGCTACTTCTGCATTTTCGTTTCTACGATAGACGCCGCTGCTTCATTCTCGGCGCCGGTCCTGACACAGGGCTGTCAGCAGGGTTCAGCTATTTTGTCCCGGCTCGGTTGACATCATGCGCTGCTATGTCCAATTGTTCAATAACTTTTGAACTAAGGAAAGCCCCTCATGGACAAGCGGATCTTCTGGCTTGCGCTCGGATCGTTTGCGATCTCGACCGAAGGCTTCGTCATCTCGAGCCTTCTTCCCGACATCGCCACTGACGCCGGCATATCCGTGCCGCTCGCCGGCTCGCTGATCACCGCCTTCGCGCTCGCCTATGCGATCGGCGCGCCGGTGCTGGCGACGCTGACCGGCGAATGGGACCGGCGCCGGGTCATCCTGTGGACGCTGGTGTTCTTCGTCATCGGCAACATCGTTGCCGCGCTCAGTTCGTCCTTCGAGCTGCTTTTGATCGCGCGCATCGTCATGGCGCTGTCGTCCGGCCTGTTCGCGGCGACCGCGCAAGGGACCGCCGTGGCGCTGGTCGACGACCATCACCGGGCGCGCGCCATCGCCGTCGTCGTCGGCGGCACCACCGTGGCGGTGGCGGTCGGCGCGCCGCTCGGCGCGCTGGTCGCGGCGATCGCCGGCTGGCGCGGCACCTTCTTCGCCATCGCCGGGCTCGGCGCGCTGTCCGGCGCGATCCTGTGGTGGCGGCTGCCGCGCGGCATCGTCGGCACCAAGCTGCCGCTGAAGCGCAGGTTTGCGGCGGCCGTGCGCCCCGGCGTGATGCCGATCCTTCTGACGACGGCGCTTGCGCTTGTCGGCGCCTTTACCGTCTTCAGCTTCATCGCGCCCTTGGCGATCCAAGGCGGCGGGCTCTCCCCGATCGCGCTGCCGGGCATGCTGCTCGCCTTCGGCGTCGGCGCCGTCATCGGCAACATCGCCGGCGGGCAGGCGGCCGACCGCTTCGGCGCCACCCGCACCGTCGCCTGGTCGCTGGCGCTCTCCGCCGCGATGCTCACCACCTTCTCGCTGATCCCGACCTTCCTGCCGCATCATCTCGCCGGACCGGCGCTGATGGGTATGATGGTGCCGTGGGGCATCGTCGGCTGGGCTTTTCCGCCGGCGCAGGCGAGCCGCATCATCAAGCTAGCGCCCGACGCCGCGCCCATTGTTTTGTCGCTCAACGCCTCGGCGCTCTACTTCGGCGTCGCGCTGGGCGCCGTGGTCGGCGCCGCCGTGCTGCGCTTCGGCGTCCCGGCCGACCTCGGCCTGATCGCCGCCATGTTCCCGATTGTTGGCTTGGGCATCGTGCTCGCCGGCCGGATGTTGGCCCGGCCGGTGGCGATGCCGGCCGAATAGGAGATGCCGATATTCAGGTGAGCCCGGCCTGACCTGGATCTAGGCACGTCTTCACAGCTAAAGAATCGAGCGGCGGCCGCTTCTTCAGGGCGAAGGAGCGGCCGCAGGCATTTGAAGATCGAGATCGGCACAGCGTCCAGCGCAGCCTGTTCTCCGGCAAACCGGCGGCACGCTACGTCGTCTGATCTCCTCTTAAGCTGGCCGCCACATCTGCAAGATCGAGGCGGCCAGCAGCAGGCCGAGCACGATGTTGAGCGCGCGCCACTGGCGTTCGGTCGTCAGCAGTCGGGCAAGCAGGGTTCCCGCCACGCACCACAGCGACAGCGAAAAGGCCGCTGCCAAGCCGAACACGGCGCCGAGCAGGAGCGCCAGTTGCAAGGGACCATCGGCCAGCGCCGCGAAGGATGCGGCCGCGCCCAGTCCCATCGCCCAACCTTTCGGGTTCATCCACTGGATGCCGGCGCCGCCGAAGAAGCTGTTCGGCCTGGCCATGCTGATGTCGAGGTTGGGGGGACCGCTACGGCCGATCTTGATGGCCAGCCAGATCAGATAGAGCGAGCCGGCGATCTTCATGGCAAGCTGCAAAGACGGCACCGCGGCGAGCAGACCGGCCAGCCCGGCAGCGCCCGCAGCCGCCACAGTAGCCAAACCGGCGGCGCTGCCGGCCATCAAAGGCACGGAACGGCGAAAGCCGAATTGTGCGCCGGACGCGGTCGACAATGTCGTGGCGATGCCCGGCGTCGAGGTCGAGATCAGCGCGAACAGGACCAGCGGGATGATGGTGTCGGACATGCGGGCTTTCCAGTCGAAGGAGCCGGCATGCTTAGGCGCTTCGTTGCATCAGTAAATGCAATGTTTGATATGGCTTGCATTAGGAAGTATAATGTCGGCCATGATCCGCGACCTCGACACGACCCTCATCCGTACCTTCGTCACGACGGCCGACAAGACCAGCATGACGGCGGCGGCCAATGCGCTTCACCTGACGCAAGGCGCCGTCAGCCAGCAGGTCAAGCGGCTTGAAGAGGTGCTCGGTCAGAGCCTGTTCGAGCGTGATCGCCGCGGCCTCAAGCTGACGCGATCCGGCGAGCGGCTGCTCGACAGGGCCAGGCGCCTGCTGCAGCTCAACGACGAGATCCTTGCCGAGATCAGGGGCAGGGCGGTTGCCGGGCAGGTGCGGATCGGCGTGCCTTATGATCTCGTCGGCACGCTGCTCGCGCCTGCGCTGAAGGCCTATGCCGAAGCGTATCCGCAGGTGGAGATTTCGCTGGTCTGCGCGTCCTCGCCGGAACTCGCGGCGGCTCTGGCGGCGGGCACGATCGACCTTGCCGTCGTCGAGGAGCGCGTCGGTCCCACCGCCGGCGAATGCCTGCTCGTCGACCGGCTGGTATGGGTGGGCGCCAGAGGCGGGGCGGCACGCCTGAAGCGGCCGCTGCCGGTTTCCATCGTCGCCGACACCTGCGCCTTCCGGCCGGCGGTGCTGGCAGCGCTTGGCGAGCACGGGCTCGACTGGCGCACCGTGTTCGAGAACGGCAACATCGATGCGACGACCGCCACTGTGCGGTCGGACCTCGCGGTGACCGCATGGCTTGCCTCGACGGTTCCGACCGATCTCGACATCCTGTCCGATGCCGGGCTTCCGGCGCTGCCGAATTTCTCCGTCAACCTGCATATGCCCAAACATGCCACCCAACCGGCCGCGCAGGCTTTTGCCAGCCATATCCGCGAGGGCCTTTCACGCTATCGCCAGGCAGCGTGAACGGCTAGCTAGAGCAATTCCAGGAAAAGTGTGAGCGGTTTTCCGTCCGGAATTGCGTAGAAACAAAGAGATAGAGCGGTTCGCCGTTTCCGTGAAACGGTGAAACGCGCTAGGCACCCGGTCAGCCGTTCGACGCGGCCATGGCGACCGCCAATTGCGCATCGAAAGCGCGCTTGAAGGCGGGCCGAGCCTCGCCGCGGGCGACATAGGCGGCAACGTTCGGGAATTCGTTCAGCAAACCCGATCTCTGCAGCCGGCGCAGCACGCCCACCATGACGAGGTCGCCGGCGCTGAACGCGCCGTCGAGCCAGTCGCTATCGCCGAGATGGCGGGAGAGCTCGGCCAGCCGCTTGCGGATCCGGTCATCGACCAAAGGCAGGCGCTGGTCGTGCCACGCCGCGTCGCGCTCCAGGATCACGGCTGTCGTGCGATCGAGGATCGGCTGCTCCACGGTGCTGAAGGCTGCGAACATCCAGGCGATCGCGCGCGCCCGCGCGTTTGCATTCTCGGGCATCAGGCCGGGGTGACGAACCGCGATGTGAAGGACGATCGCGCCTGACTCGAACAGAGCGAGATCGCCTTCTTCATAGGTCGGGATGCTGCCGAAGGGGTTGATCGCAAGATGCGCGGGTCGCTTCATCGCATCGAACGAAACAAGACGAACGTCATAAGGCTGGCCGACTTCCTCGAGTGCCCAGCGCACGTGCATGTCGCGCGCCAGCCCCCTGCCGCCATCGGGCGAGCATTCAAAGGCGGTAATGGTGGGGATCATCGGCGGCTCCTGACCGTTCAGTCGTCGTTGCGAAGAGAGGCTTCATAAAGCGAATACGCGGCGGGCCCGGCCGCCGCGCGACAGCCTTGTGCTACTTCCAGTTCCTGCGCCGTTCGAGTTCGGCTTTGGAAGGCTCCTGCTGAGCAAACGAGCCCGTGCGGATTTCGCCCGCGCGCTCATAGATCGCTATGATGACGCCGGTGGCGGAAGCTTGCGATTTGACGAGCTTGAACGCCGCCGGCATCGCGCTGTCGCCGAACAGCCGCTTGCCCTTGCCCAGGACCAGCGGGAAGGTCATCAGCCGGATCTCGTCGATCAGCCCGTTGGCGAGCAAGGTCTGGGTCAGATTGCCCGATCCCTGGATGAGCAGGTCCGGTCCGTCTCCCTGCTTGAGTTCCTTAAGCCTGGCAACGATATCGGGCCCGAGCGACTGCGTGTTCTGCCAGGTCAGCGAATCCGGCCGGTGCGTGGCCACATATTTGGTTGCAGGGTTGAAGACGTCGGCGATGGCGTCGTTCTGATACGGCCAATACGCGGCGAAGATATCGTAGGTTCTGCGGCCGAGCAGCAGGTCGAACGGTTTGGAGAACAGTTCCTCCATGGCCGCGCCTGCCACCTCGTCAAAATAATGGAAGGTCCAGCCACCGAATTTGAAGCCGCCGACCGGATCCTCTTCCGGCCCGCCCGGCGCCTGCATGACGCCGTCGAGGCTGACGAATGTGGCGGCGATGATCTTGCGCATCTGTCTTCTCCTTTTCGCTGATCCGCGCCGTCAGGCCGGATTTCGAGCTAAGGACGAACGGCAAGGCCGCTTTCCGACACGGCCCCGCGAATTTCTATCGCGTGTTGTCGGCGCGAATGGTGCGTGACGAGAACCAGACATCGCCGAAGACGGCGGTGGCGGTGCGGTCGGGCGCCTTGTCCTTCCTCAGCCAGATCGAGCGGGTGCGCGCGGCGCGCTCGCGCGTCGGTATTTTCGCGCCCGGCTCGGCGGTTGAGGCGCCGATGCAAGGGATGAACCAGGAGCCCATGAAGGGCCGGCAGGCAAAGCCGTTTTTCAGGCGCGTTATGATGACCGCGAGGCCGACGGTTTCGGAGGGACGCCACGGAAAGATCATGCGGCCGCCGGGTTTCAGCGCTTTCAGCCATGCGACGGGCGGGGCGACGACGCCGGCATTGACATAGATGATGTCGGAGGGCGGCAAAGGATCGGAGACAGCATCGCCATGGATCACCTCGATGTTGGCGTACCGGGCGAGGTTCGCCCTGGCGCGCGTGGCGAGACCGGCCTCGATCTCGAAGGCGGTGACGCTGCCGCCCGGCTCGACCAGCCTCGCCAGCAGCGCCGTGTAATAGCCTGTGCCGGCGCCGATATGGGTGACGTGCTCGCCCGGCTTCGGCTCGACCTTGCCGAGCCACATCGCGTGCAGCATCGGCTCGCCATTGTTGATGCCCTTGTCGGCATCGAGCACGACGAGGACATTCTGGTAGATGTAGCTTGGATCGGCGCTCGGCGTCTCGAAGCGGCCTTCGCCGGCAAAAACAGTCCATGGCCCCGGACCCAGGAAGGCCTCGCGCGGCACCGCGGCGAACACCTCCTCGATGCGCGGATCGGCCGACCGGGCCTGCGCAGCCATCAGCCTGGCGTAGAATCTGCGGGCTTCGTCCGGTTTGGCCATGGCGCGAAGATAGCGCGGCCGGCGCGAATGTCGCGGTCAGCCGGCGAAGGTGTCGTAGAGCAGCTTGAAGTTGAGAACGAGGATGACGGCGGCCACCACCCAGGCCAGCGCCGCTACGCCGCGCGGTATGGCGAAATTGCCCATCTTCTTCTTGTCCGACACGAACTGCACCAGCGGCACCACCGCGAAGGGCAGCTGCATCGACAGGATCACCTGGCTGAAGACGAGCAGCTGGCCGGTTCCCTTCTCGCCATAAAGTGCTGTGACGATCACCACGGGGACGATGGCAATGCCGCGCGTCACCAGGCGACGGGCCCATTGCGGGATGCGCAGGCGCAGGAAGCCCTCCATCACGATCTGGCCCGCGAGCGTTGCGGTGACAGTCGAGTTGAGGCCGGAGGCAAGCAGCGCGACGGCGAACAGGATCGAGGCGATGCCCAGGCCGAGCAGCGGCGAGAGCAGCTCGAAGGCCTGGCCGATCTCGGCAACGTGGTGATGGCCGGTATCGTGGAAGGCGACCGCCGCGACGATCAGGATCGACGCATTGACGAACAGCGCCAGGACCAGCGCGATGGTCGAATCCGTCGTCGCCCATTTGATGGCGTCGCGCTTGCCGGCATCGGTGCGCTCATAGGCGCGGGTCTGCACGATCGAGGAATGCAGATAGAGATTATGCGGCATGACCGTCGCGCCGATGATGCCGATGGCGATGTAGAGCATCGCCGGATTGGTGACGATCTCCGGCGACGGCACGAACATCGAATGCAGGATGGTGCCGGCCGGCGGCGCGGCGACAAAGATCTGGATGGCAAAGCAGCCGAAGATGATGATCAGCAGCGCGACGACGAAGGCCTCGAGATAGCGGAAGCCCTTGTTCATCAGCAGCAGCACAAGGAAAGCGTCGAGCGCGGTGAGGATGGCGCCGCCGATCAGTGGGATGCCGAACAGAAGCTGCAGCGCGATCGCCGTGCCGATCACCTCGGCGAGGTCGCAGGCGATGATGGCCAGCTCGCAGGCGATCCAGAGCACCAGATTGACCGGGCGCGGATAATAGGCGCGGCAGGCCTGGGCGAGGTCGCGCCCGGTGGCGATGCCGAGGCGCGCGGCGAGCGCCTGCAACAGAATCGCCATCAGGTTCGACAGCATGATGATGAAAAGCAGCGTGTAGCCGAACTGGGCGCCGCCGGCGAGGTCGGTCGCCCAGTTGCCCGGATCCATATAGCCGACGGAGACCATGTAGCCCGGTCCCATGAACGCGAACAGGCGGCGGAACCAGACTCCAGTCTGTGGCACCGCGATCGAGGCGTTCACCTCGCGCAGGCTTGGCTGCTCGTCGTCGGGCTTGTCGAATCGCCATGTGGGTCGGGCTACGGTTGCTGCATCGGCGTCGGACATGGGGATTTCCGCTGGAAATGTATCGAAGGTGCCTTTTATCTACGCCATGGCTCAACATTATGCAATAGGCTATATTTCATTGATCATGCTTTCGTGATGCGCCAGAGCAGATCTGGACGCGGGCGACCGCAAACGCTGGTTGCGCCCGCGCGGGAATGCAAATAAACGGCCGGACCATCAGGGGTTCGTGTTATGGATACGACCCCGATTCAAGGAGGAGCGCGTATTGGCGCTTAGGAACAAACCAGTTCGACGCGAGGAGCCGCTTCCCGATGCCGAAATCCATTCGGAGGGTTTCCGGCAGACGCGCGAAGCGCGCCGCGGCGCGCTGGTCGAGGACTATGTCGAACTGATCGCCGACCTGATCGAGGACGGCAACGAAGCGCGGCAGGTGGATATCGCGGCAAGGCTCGGCGTCGCGCAGCCGACGGTGGCAAAGATGCTGACCAGGCTGTGCGCCGATGGGCTGGTTTCGCGGAAGCCCTATCGCGGCGTGTTCCTGACCGAAGCCGGCCGCAAGGTCGCCGAGGAAAGCCGTATCCGCCACCAGACGGTGGAGGCCTTCCTGCGCTCTCTCGGCGTCAGCGCCGAGACGGCGCGCATCGACGCCGAGGGCATCGAGCACCATGTCAGCGCCGAAACGCTGGAAGCTTTCCGCCGGGCGATGACGAACCGCCAGGATTAGGTCTGCGGTCCGTCCGAGCGTATTGAAGCGGAACCGACGCATCTCCGCCGCATTACTTCCCACATCGCGCGATTGCCGCGCTCAAGGAGGAAGCAATGGGCGTCGAACAGGCTCCGACCGCTAAAGGGAAGCAGGCAGCCAGGGGATTGCGGCAGGCGGCCGCCAAGGACGAGCGCAAGACCGAAGCCGAGACCGGCCATCCGCTGAAGAAGGGCGCGGCGCGTTTCGAGGAACGTTCGAAAAGTTCGGACGGCAAGAGCGCCGGCGCCAAGCAGAAAAGCTGATGCTTTTAGCCGGTTTATGGTCGGTGGGCTTTGCTTGTCCGATTGAGGTTTCCGGTGCGTCCGACATTTGGCGGGAGCGAAAAATTCTGTGACTTAGGCCAGCCGTTGCGATAATTGTCTGCAGGGGGTGGTCGTGGGCCAGTCCCTCCAGGACATTCGCGTTGCGAGGAGTTGCCATGCTTTGGAGAGGCCGTCGTCAGAGCGACAACATCGAGGATGACCGTAGCGACAGCGGCGGCGGACTTGGCGGCGGAATGGGCGGCGGCGGTCAGTTCCGACTTCCCGTCGGCGGCCGTACCGGTGGCGGCGGCAGCATTCTCCTGGTCATCCTGGTCGTGCTTGCGGGATGGTATTTCGGTTTTGATCCGTCGCAGATCCTGGGTGGCGGCGACGGCGGATTGCTCCCGGGTGGCGGCGGCCAGATCACCGACAACAGCGGCTCGCAGGACAATGGCGGCGCGCCCGCCAATGACGAGATGAAGCAGTTCGTCGCGACGGTGCTGGCGGAAACCGAAGACACCTGGACCGGCATTTTCAAGGCGCAGGGCCTGACCTATGAGGATCCCAAGCTGGTGCTGTTTAGCGGCCAGATCCGTTCAGCCTGCGGTTTCGCCTCGGCGGCGGCCGGTCCGTTCTACTGCCCGGGCGATCGCAAGGTCTATCTCGACATGACCTTCTTCCAGCAGCTCGACCAGCAGTTCGGCGCTTCCGGCGAGTTCGCCCGTGCCTATGTGGTGGCCCATGAGGTCGGTCACCATGTGCAGAACCTCACCGGCATCATGAGCAAGTTCAACCAGATGCGCCAAGGCATGAGCGAGGCCGACGCCAACCAGCTCTCGGTGCGCATCGAGCTTCAGGCCGACTGCTTCGCCGGCGTATGGGCCCATTACACCGCGCAAAAAGGTATATTGGAGCAGGGTGACATCGAAAGCGCGCTGAATGCTGCCAAGCAGATCGGCGACGACACGCTGCAGAAGAAGATGCAGGGCTATGTCGTGCCGGAAAGCTTCAACCATGGCACCTCCCAGCAGCGGCAGACATGGCTGGCGCGCGGCTACAAGAGCGGCAAGCTGTCCGACTGCAACACGATGAGCGGTCCGATCTGAGGCGGCGCTGCCGCTTCTTTCGGGTGACGACCAATGATCGAAGGCGGCTGGCAAGGGATGTCAGCATAAGACGTTTGCATTCGTTCGCGGATTGTTCCCGCCGCTAACCTCGCCTATAAGGTCCCTCCCGCCTGTGCCGCAAGGCGGTTGAGGAGCTTGTCACCATGATCGACCCGAAGACCGCCAAGCGGGGCCTTGCGCTCGTTTTCACGACGCTGCTGCTCGACATCATCGGTTTCGGCATCATCATGCCGGTGCTGCCGGCCTATCTGGAGGAACTGAGCGGCGTCAGCGTGAGTGAGGCCGCGATCGAGGGCGGCTGGCTGTTCTTCGTCTATGCGGCGATGCAGTTCGTCTTCGCGCCGATCATCGGCGGCTTGAGCGACCGCTTCGGACGACGGCCGATCCTGCTTGCCTCGGTGCTGACCTTTTCCATCGACAACCTGATCTGCGCCATCGCCTGGTCCTATCCAATGCTGTTCATCGGCCGCGTGCTCGCGGGCATTTCCGGCGCCAGCTATTCGACGACATCGGCCTTCATCGCCGATATCTCGAACGACGAGAACCGGGCGAAGAATTTCGGCCTGCTCGGCATCGCTTTCGGCGTCGGCTTCGTCATCGGTCCGGTGCTGGGCGGGCTGCTCGGCACGTTCGGGCCGCGCGTGCCGTTCTATTTCGCCGCAGCACTCGCCTTCGTGAATTTCCTGATCGCGATGTTCCTGCTGCCGGAGACGCTGGATGAAAAGCATCGTCGCCGTTTCGAGTGGAAGCGTGCCAATCCGGTCGGCACGCTCATGCAGATGCGCAATTATCCAGGCATCGGCTGGATCGGGCTGGTGTTCTTCCTGATGACGCTCGGCCACATGATGTATCCGGCGGTCTGGTCGTTCGTCTCCACTTATCGCTATGGCTGGAGCCAGCAGCAGATCGGCTTTTCGCTCGGCGCCTTCGGCCTGTGCGGCGCAATCATCATGGCGACGGTGCTGCCGCGGATCATTCCCAAGCTCGGCGAATGGAGGACGGCGGCTATCGGGCTGACCTTCACCGCGCTCAGCGCCTTCGGCTATGCATTTTCGACGCAAGGCTGGATGATCTATGCGGTGATCGTGGCCGGGTGCCTGGAGGCGCTGGCCGATCCGCCGCTCAGAAGCCTCGCCGCCGCCAAGGTGCCGCCCTCGGCGCAGGGCGAATTGCAGGGCGCGATGACCTCGATCTTCTCGATCACCTCGATCATCACCCCGCTGCTCTACACGGCGATCTTTTCCTGGTTCACGAGCCCGACGGCGCCGGTCGTGTTCGGCGGCGCGCCCTATGTGCTGGGCGCGATCTTCCTGACGCTGGCGGTCATCGTCTTCGTGACGAAAGTGGCCAAGCCGACGCCGAAGGAAGTCGAGCGCATGCACACGCAGGAGGCGGCGGTGACGGACGCTGCTTAGGCTGGCGGTTTGAGCTAATGCATGTCGCGCTGAAGCGGATTCAGGCGACGCTTTAAGCCTTTGTTTTCATGCATGTCGTTATCGCAAAACCGCTGCACACTTTTGCGCGACATGCATTAGGCGCGTTCGGCCAGCGCTTCCTCGCCGCGCCGCTCGCGGATGAGGTTGACGAAGCGGCGGAAGAGGTAATGCGAATCCTGCGGGCCGGGCGAGGCCTCGGGATGGTGCTGAACCGAGAACACAGGACGGCCGGTCAGCGCGATGCCGCAGTTCGAGCCGTCGAAGAGCGAGACATGGGTTTCCTCGACGCCTTCGGGCAGCGAGTCGGCGTCGACGGCGAAACCGTGGTTCATCGAGACGATCTCGACCTTGCCGGTGGTGTGGTCCTTGACCGGATGGTTGGCGCCGTGGTGGCCCTGGTGCATCTTCTCGGTCCTGCCGCCGAGCGCCAGCGCCAGCATCTGATGGCCGAGGCAGATGCCGAACACCGGGATGTCGGTCTTCAAGAGGTTCTGGATCACCGGCACGGCATATTCGCCGGTCGCCTCCGGGTCGCCGGGGCCGTTCGACAGGAAGATGCCGTCCGGCCGCATGGCCAGGATCTCCTCGGCGCCGGTCTTGGCCGGCACGACGGTGACCTTGGCGCCGAGACCTGCAAGCAGGCGCAGGATGTTGCGCTTGACGCCGTAGTCGACGGCCACGACGTGCATGGAAGGCTCGCCCCGCTCGCCATAGCCTTCATTCCAGGCCCAGGGCGTCTCGCGCCAGACCGAAGACTGGCCCGACGTGACCTCCTTGGCGAGATCGAGGCCGATCAGGCCCGACCAGGCCGCGGCCTGCCGCTTCAGGTCCTCGATGTCGAAGACGCCATCGGGCGCATGCGCGATGACGGCATTGGGCATGCCTTTCTCGCGGATCAGCACGGTCAGCGCGCGGGTGTCGATGCCGGACAGCGCGACGATGCCGCGCCGCTTCAGCCACTTGTCGAGATGGCCGGCGGCGCGATAGTTGGACGGGTCGGTGACGTTGGCCTTGAAGATCGCGCCGACAGCGCCCGCGCGGGCGGCTGGATGCAAATCCTCGATGTCCTCGTCATTGGTGCCGACATTGCCGATATGCGGGAAGGTGAAGGTGACGATCTGGCCGGCGTAAGACGGATCAGTGAGGATTTCCTCGTAGCCGGTCAGCGCGGTGTTGAAGCACACTTCCGCAACGGCCGATCCCGTGGCGCCAAGGCCGCGGCCTTCGATCACCGTGCCGTCGGCGAGGACCAGAAGGGCGGTCGGCTTTTCAGTTGCCCAGGGGGCGGTGGTGGTGGCCATTGCGGCACTCCTGTCAGGCGCGGCAATCGGTCGGCAGGACCATTTGCGCGGCAAGGCGCGAAGCTGGATTTCCCGGCTCCCACGCGTCAACTCATTGTCTCATGCAGGACCGAGTACATAGGCGAACGGGCCGGAGCGGTCAATGCGGCGTCCCCGGACCACGGCCGATTTGCTTTCGTCCAGCAATATCAGCATCTTGCCGCGATTTGCGTTGGCCGTTCGGCAAAGCTATTGTCCGCCGCATTCGAAGGAGAAGCACGATGCGCGAGAAAATCGCCGAATCCATGAAGAGCGCGATGAAGGCGCAGGACAAGCACCGCCTGCCGACGCTGCGGCTGATCCAGGCCGCCATCCACGATCGCGACATCGCCAATCGCGGCGCCGGCAAGCCGCCGGCGAGCGAGGAAGAGATCCTGCAGATCCTCGCCAAGATGGTGAAGCAGCGCGAGGAATCGGCCAAGGCCTTCGAGGACGGCAAGCGGCCGGAACTGGCGGCGCAGGAGCGCGGCGAGATGGAAATCATCCGCGCGTTCCTGCCGACGCAGCTCGACGACGCGGCGATCCAGGCCGCGGCGCGCGAAGCGATCGCGGCGACGGGTGCGGCCAGCCAGAAGGACATGGGCAAGGTGATCGGCGCGCTGAAGCAGAAGTATGCCGGCCAGATGGACTTCGCCAAGGCCAGCGCCATCATCAAGGGGCTGCTGCAGTAGGTGCGGCTTCGCTAATCCTTGCACATCGGTATCGGCTGCGGCGGCGGTGCCGGATGATCCTTCTTGTATTGCGCGATGATCGGCTCCAGCGTCTTCCTGGGCCAGAATTTCGGCGAGCCGATCTCGTTCAGGCAGGAGGCGTTCCAATAGAGGCCCGCGCCTGACAGCGATTGGCCTGCGGCCTTGGCCCGGGCGACAGCGGCGATGTCGCGCGATTCCGGATAGATGTAGAGCGTCGTCGGTTTGTTCTTCACCAGCGGGATGATCTGCTCGGCGTCAGCGGGCGACCAACTGGTGCAGCCATTGCTGCGGCCGCCGGCATAGTTCACCAGCTTGCCGAACGGAACAAGGCCGTCATGGTCGGCGTATGAGCTGTTCGGCTCTTTGCGCATGCACATACCCCTGAGCAAGGCAGCCGGATGGCCGCCGATCACGCGCTGCCTGGCGTTCGCCGCTTCGCCTTCGCCGTCGAACTGGATGAAGCTGCGCATGAACACCGCGTTCTGCGCGCCGACACGGTAATACCCCTTGAAGGACGTCTTGGTCTCGGCGGTCATATAGGCGCCGCCGGCCGTCAGCGCCGAGTCCATCGCGTTGCCGAAGTTCTTCGCGCAACGCCTGCCGTTGGAGAAATCGGCAACGCCTTTCAGGTTGCGGCCGCCGCCATGGCCCGAGGAAACCGCGCGGAAGAGCTGCTTGCTTTCGCATATGATGTAATAGCGCTGGCCCAGCACGCTGTTGCCGAGGTCGCCGGGACGCGTGGCATCCATGGCGAAGTAGCACGGGTTGCCGACCGAACCATCGCTGACCTTCTTCTGGTAGAGCGCGCGCGCCCGCTCCAGAACGACCTGCGAAATCTGGCCCTCGCCGTCGCCGACATGGCGCTGCAGCCAATCGGGAACGGTCGACGGCCGCAACGCCGCGAACGAGCTGACGGACGCCGTCAATGCGGCGAGGGTCGCGACAAGACAAAAGATGGCCGCGCCTAGCGGAACAGATTTCAACCCCACCGTTTTGCCCCTCCTGTCGAAGCGTTGTCTCGTACCCGTGAATCACCCAGGTCGATCATAGGAGATCTCGCATCCATCGGCGAAACACTTCTAGTTTAGCGACGCCTTTTGGAAGTCGGATTTCCGGACCGCTTCGATTGAGCTATGATCTGATTCCGGCGCGCCCACGCCTCCTCCCTCCATCGGGAAGCATCGTTCATGCAGGGCAATTCACATCCAACCAACTGTTCGAGCGCCAGGCATAAGGAGGGGTTGTCGAGACTGCTCGCGGCAGGAGGTTTTCGATGCGGCTTTCCGCACCCGTCTATCATCTGAAACGCCAGGCGAGGCTCCTCTCCCGCCGGGAAAATGTTCCGCTCCATCAGGCGCTCGACCGCGTTGCCGTCAAGGAAGGCTTTGCCAGCTGGAGCCTGCTTGCGGCCAAGGCCGCCGAGGCCGCGCCCGGCGACAGCTTGCTGAGGCGGCTGATCCCCGGCGACATGGTTCTCGTGGCGGCGCGGCCAGGCCAGGGCAAGACGCTGATGAGCCTCGATCTCGCCGTGGCGGCCATGAAGCAAGGCAGTCGCGCCGTGTTCTTCACACTGGAATACATGCATGCCGACATTCTCGACCGGTTCCGCGACATCGGGATCGACCCGGCCGATTTCAATCACCTGTTCGATTTCGACAATTCCGACGCCATAAGCGCCAGTTACATCGTCGAGAGGTTGCGGTCGGCGCCGCGCGGCACGCTGGCGGTCATCGACTATCTGCAACTGCTCGACCAGAAGCGGGAGAATCCCGAGCTCATGGTCCAGATCCGCGCCTTGAGGTCGTTTGCCCGGGAACGGGGACTGGTGCTGGTCTTCATCTCGCAGGTCGACAGGTCCTATGATTCCTCCGGGAGACCGTTCCCGGGTATCGGCGATATCCGGCTGCCGAACCCGCTCGACATGTCACTGTTCGACAAGGCCTGTTTCCTGAACAAGGGCGAAATCCGGTTTCAGGCGACTTGAGGGCGATCCGTGTCGCGGCTATGCCGGTCTCGACAGGGAAGCGAGCCATGATCGAAATCGTCAAACCCGCGCTCGAACATTTGCCTTCCTACAAGGCGGCGCTGGAGCGCGGGTGGTCGCCCGACAATGTGCGGCTGCTCGAAGCGACGCGCGAGCAACTCGAGGCGATCGAGAAAGATCCCGTCACCTTTCTCGCCGGCCTTGACGACCCCGAAGCGAAGGGGCCGCCCATCACCTTGCCCGACGGCACGACCGTGCCGCGCCTACCGGGCTTCCGGCGCTGGATCTGGGATGGCGAGGCCGCCGGCTCGATCGGTTTTCGCTGGCAGAAGGGCACGTCGGCGCTGCCCTCGCATGTGCTTGGCCATATCGGCTATGCGGTTGTGCCGTGGAAGCGGAGCCGAGGCTATGCCACCGAAGCGTTGCGGCTGATGCTGGACGAGGCGAAGGCGGTCGGGCTCGACCATGTCGAGATCACCGCGAAGCCGGGCAATCCGGCCTCGCACAAGGTCATCACAGCCAATGGCGGCAAGCTCGTCGGCCGCTTCTTCGAGGACGCCGCCTATGGCGGCGCGGAGAGCCTCAAGTTCCGCATCGACCTTTGAAGGTTACTCGCCGGGCCTGGCCAGCCTTCCTTCTTCCGCCTTGTGGTAGAACTGGCTTGCGACGAGCCAGCCTTTGAGCGGCCTGAGCGGCGGGATGCAGGTCGCAAGAACGATCGGGATCGAAACGAAAGCGTGGAACCACATGGAGGGCTCGAAAGTCACCTGCGCCCAGACGGCGAACAGCACCGAAGGCACACAGGCAAAGCAGATGACGAAGAACGCCGGGCCGTCGGCTGGATCGGCAAAGGAATAGTCGAGCCCGCAGACATCGCATTTCGGAGCCAGTTTCAAGAATCCCTCGAACAGGTGGCCCTCGCCGCAACGCGGGCAACGGCCACGGATTCCTACCTGCCAAGGTACCAGACGTGGATAATGCGCCAGGTCTTCCATGATCGTCGCTCCAATGGACCCCGCGTGTGGGTCGGTGCAGGCCTTGAGGTCTCGGATGCATACATATATCATACTTGTATGCATACAATGCGACAAAATGCATGGATTGGCTATACGTGACGGACGAAAGCGACATCGGCTGGCTCCCGGTTCTGGAGGCAGGGCCGCGACCGGTCTATCTGAAGATCGTCGACGCCCTTACGGATGCCCGCTCGAACGGCCGGTTGCAGCCTGGCGACAGGTTGCCGCCGCAGCGGGAACTCGCAAGGCTGCTGGGGGTCGATCTCACGACGGTCACGCGGGCGTTTTCCGAAGCCAGGCGCAGGAACCTCATCGACGCGAAGGCGGGCCGGGGCACCTTCGTCACGCCGGGCGAGCCGGAAGAGCCTGTCCTCGATCTCAGCATGAACATTCCGCCGGCACCGGCCGGCCTCAACCTGCCGGCCTTGATCAGGACGGGCATCGAGGGATTGCTCAAGCGCTCCAGCGCCGAAGCGCTGCTTTCCTACCATCCCGGTCCGGGCTCGCCCGTGGAGCGCGCCGTCGGCTCGTCGTGGCTTGCCGAAACGGGGGACAGGTTGCCGGTCGACAGGGTCGTTGTCGGCTCGGGCGCGCAGGCGCTGCTCACGGCCGTCGTCCTGTCTCAGACCCGCGAGGGCGATACGATCCTTGCCGATGCGCTGACCTATCCCGGGCTGATCGCGCTGGCCAAGGCCGCGCGCCGCAAGCTCGCCGCTGTCGCAAACGATGGCGAGGGCATGCGGCCGGACGATCTCGAAGAGGCGGCGCGACGGCATGGCGCCCGTATCCTCTACCTCAATCCGACGCTTCAAAATCCGACCGCATCCGTCATGCCGGAGGGCCGGCGGCGCGAACTCGCCCGCATGGCCGAAAAACTCGAGCTGACCATCATCGAGGACGATCCCTACAGAAGGTTGCTCGCCGCACCGCCGCAGGCCTTTCTGAATCTGGCGCCGGAGCGGACCTTCCATGTCGCGACATTGGCGAAATGCATCTCACCTTTCCTGCGCACGGCCTTCCTGGCGGCGCCCGATCCGCAAGCCGCCGAGCGGATCGCCACAGCGATACGCGGCACGACGATGATGGCGCCGCCGCTGATGACGGGCCTTGCCTGCGAGTGGCTGCGCAGCGGTCTTGCCGAGGAGATCACCGCCGCCGTGCGCGCCGAAGCGCAGGCCAGGCAAGAGATCGCGCGCAACATCCTGCCCGAGGGTTTTGTGGCATCGGAGTCCGGCTTGCATCTATGGTATCCGCTGGAGAGCCAGTTGCGCTCGGAAGAGCTCGCTGGCACCGCCCGCCGCCGAGGGCTAGCCATCAGCCCCGCGGAAGAGTTCGCCGTCGGGCAGGAGTTTCCCAACGGCTTTCGCCTGGCGCTGGGCGCCACCCCTAATCGGGAACGGTTGAAGGAAGGCCTTCAAGGCCTGGCTTCCATTCTTTCGGGAACTGCGGACCCTTCGCGGCCAAAAGTCTGAGGCAAGCGAAAGCCTGCTATTCAGCCGCCGCCGGCAGCGGCGGGATCGCGCGGCTGCGCCACTCCCAGGCCTGCGAGGCGACAGCTACCACCACCGCCACCAGCATCGCCAAGGCGCCGGCAAGCGGCAGGCTGCGATAGCCGTAGCCGGCATTGAGCATCGCCGCGCCCAGCGAGGCGGCCAGCGCAATGCCGACATTGAAGCCGGACGGAATCAGCGAAGAGGCGAGGTTGGAGGCATCGGCCGTCCAGGCGAGGATGCGTGTCTGGATCGGCGCGCCGATGGCGAAGTTGAGACCGCCCCAGATGACGATGGCCGCGATCATCGGCACCGGGTAGGGGCTGACAAGATGGATGATGCCCAGCGCCACCGCCTGCAGGGCAAGCATGACGATGAGCGACGGCATCAGCTTCCAGTCGGCGAGCTTGCCGCCGACCAGAACGCCGATCGTGGCGCCGACGCCGTTGAGCAAAAGCACAAAGGGGATCAGGCTCTCGTCGAGGCCAGTCACTTCAAGCAGCATAGGCGTGATGTAGGTGAACAGCGCAAACTGGCCGATCATCAGCATCAGCATCAGGATCAGCGACGTCCAGACCTGTTGGCGGGCGAGCACACGGACTTCGCGCGCCAGCCCGGCTGGCCGATTGGCGGCGCCCGCCGTTCGCGGCAGCAGCGCCAGCATGGCGAGGATCGCCATGCTGCCCAGCGCGCCCATTACCCAGAAGGTCGCGCGCCAACCCCACAGGCTGCCGATCGCCGTTCCCGCCGGCACGCCGATGACATTGGAGACCGTCAGCCCCGAGAGAATGACCGCGACCGCCCGGCCGCGCTGGTCCTCGCGCACCAGGCTGACCGCAACCACCATGGCGACGCCGAAATAGCAGCCATGCGCCACGGCAGTCGCGATACGCAGCAGAAGCATCGAGGTGAAATCGGGCGCCAGCGCGCAGGCCGCCTGACCAAGGGTGAAGGCGATCGTCAGCCCGATCAGCAGCGTCTTGCGCGAGATCTTGCCGGTGGCCAAAGCCAGCAGCGGGCCGCCGATGGCAATGCCGCAGGCATAGCCGGAGACGAGATAGCCTGCGGTCGGCACCGAAACGCCGAGGCCCTGCGCCACCTCGGGCAGCACGCCGGCGATGACGAATTCGGTGGTGCCGAAGGCGAAGGCGGCAAGGAAAAGGGCAATCAGCGGCAGCATGGTTCAAAACATATGCGAGGAATGCATGGCCTCAAACCACGCTCGGGCGGGCGCGGCAATGCAGAAATTGGCGATGGCGCTTTAGCTTTTCTTGACTGGACCGATCGAAGCCGGCCTGTCGAGTATCGCCCGAAAGCCGCTTCACACTTTTCGGCATCATGCTCTACGCCGCCGTTTTGCGTCCATACGGGATCTTCAGCCAGGCCCGTTCATGCAGGTAGTAGAGCAGCGACTTGGTGACGACTTCGGTGAGCCCGATGGTGGCCGCGAGCTTGATGCTGCCGGTCACCACAAGCGATATGATCATCGTGTCGATCGTGCCGGTGACGCGCCAGGAGAGCGCCTTGGCGAAGCTGCGCGAATGCGTGTCCATCGACGGATCGTCCTCTTAACAGGTCCCTCAGGCGATCCTTAGCCGACGGAAGCGAGGATGAGCAAAGATTAATTTTTCGGCTGCCTTCGATAACCTCAGCTGGCCTTCAGCCGCGAGCCGCCAAGCAGGCCGCGCTCCTCCAGCACCGGATAGGCAATGGAGGCAAGCAGCGAGTTGATCTGCTTCAGGTCGCGGATCGTGTCGAGGTGGATCGAGCTCGTCTCGACGCTCTTGGCGGTGCCTTCGCGCAGGCGCACGAAATGGCTGGCGCTGGTTTCTTTCTCGCGTTCGCGCAGCAGATCCTTTTCCAGCACCAATTGCCTGGCGGTTTCCGGATCGCGCGAGACCAGAACATTGAAGGCAAGGCGCGCATTGGCAAGCACGGAGGAATGGAAAGCGCAAAGTTCCTGCCAGCCTTCCGGCGTGAATTCCAGGCCGCGCTCCAGCTTCTTCCTGACATGCACCAGCATGTTGCGCACGATGATGTCGCCGACCTGCTCAAGCTTGACGCAAGCGCCGATCAGCTCCTGGCACCGCAATGCCTCGTCCTCGGTCAGCGGATTCCTGGTGATCTTGGCGAGATAGAGCTTGATCGCGGCATGCTTCCTGTCGACGCGGTCGTCGAGCGCGGCAAGCGCCTTGATCTTGGCGGGGTCGGCATCCTCGTAAAGCTCGATGATGCGCTTCAGCATGATTTCGACGATTTCGCAGACCCGCACCACCTCACGCGTCGCGTTGGCCAGCGCCTGGCTCGGCGTATCGAGGGCGCTCTCGTTCAGCGCCGACAGCTCGACGATCTCGAGCGCGGCGGCCGGCTGAGGCTTGCTGCCCAGCGCCACGATCCTTTCGGAAGCGCGGTAGACGAGGCCGGCCAGCGGCAGTCCGGCCAGCAGGATCAGCACGTTGAACAGGATGTGGGCGTTGACGATCTGATCCGGCGCGGTCTTGCCGAGGAAGGCGACATCCGGTTTGAAGGCCATGATCAGCACCAGCATGATCAGCGAGCCGAGGCCGCGCATCAAGAGATTGCCGATCGGCACGATGCGCACCTCCGGTGGCGCCGACCGCGTCAGCATCGGCGCGATGAGCGACGAGCCAAGGTTGACGCCAAGCACCAGCACCACGCCGAGCTCCGGCGTGATCAGCCCGCGGCCCGCCAGCGTCGCCATCAGCAGCACCGCGGCAATGCTGGACTGGAACAGCCAGGTGACCAGCGCGGCCAGGAGATAGGTGGTGATGGAGTCGCCCGAGAAATAGTTGATGATCAGCGGCATCAACTGGCTGTTGCGCAGCGGCTCCGACGCCTGACCGATCATCTCCAGCGACAGGATCAGCAGGCCAACGCCGATCAGGATACGGCCCAGCTGCCGCCAATCGCGCCGCTCGGTGGCCATGAACATGACTGTGCCCGCGATCAGGCAGAGCGGCACCAAGAGCGTGAGGTCGAAGGTGAGCAGCTTGGCCACCAGCGCCGAACCGATCTCAGCGCCGCGCACTGCCAATTGCCCGGCGGCGCCCGAAACGATGCCGGCTCCGGCGAATGAGCCGACCAGCAGCGTCACCGCGGTCGAGCTCTGCAGCGCGACCGCCAGCCCACAGCCGGCCAGCACCGCCATGACCGGATTGCGCATGGTGGCGCGCAGCCTGTGGCGCAGCACGTCGCCATAGGCGCGCTCGACGCCTGTCTTGACCATGCGGGTGGCGAACAGCATCAGCGCCACCGCGCCGGCAAGGTGCAGGAGGACGACGGAGCCGCTCAAGGCCGACCTCGCAAGGTGGCTCTGGCAATGCGTGGAGGAGGACGAATCTCAATCATTTCAATGCGTGGAAATATACCAATTAAGATTAGCCGAATAATATATTTTTCTGATGCGATGATAGTCTCGGCTCGACGGCGCATGTCGGAAATGAATGGCGGAAACATTGGTTGCATGCGCCTGGCGACTGCGCCTTCGATCGGAATGAAGCGATGCCGGGACGGCACGACCGGCGCGATCCAAAGCCTTGTTGAAGCAGGCTCTGCAAGCATCGGAAACCATTACAGAATTGTAATTTTCATGTTCAGTTTCAGTTCATCCATTGGCGGCTATTCCTCTGCCTATCGACAACAAGGAGTACTGACCATGAAGCGTCTCATACTTTCCGCCGTCACCGCCTCGATGCTGGCCGCCTCGGCCTTCTCCGGCCAGGCCGCGCCGCTCGCCCAGCCGAGCGCGCCGCAGTCGAATTACACGCAAGTCGACTGGCAGAAGCCCGGCAGGCATGTCGACAAGCGCGTCATCGTCAAGAAGAAGGTGGTAAAGCGCAGCCATTGGCGCAACGGCCAGCGCTATTCCAACTGGAAACGTCACCAGGCGGTCCGCGACTGGAATCGCCATGGCCTGCGCCGCCCCGGCCCCGGCCAGGAGTGGATCCGCGTCGGCAACGACTACGTGCTGGTCAGCATCCTTTCCGGCATCATCTTTGGCGCGATCGCCGCGCAGTAATCCACGGCAATCCCGAAATTCAGAAGGCGGCCGCCCGGCCGCCTTCTTTTCGTCTGTGAAAAGCGGGTACGATGGGCCGGACGGAGTCGCCGTGCCCGGGCGGCTTGATTATATGGAGGGCAAACGAGTTTCCCCGATGCGCTTTCCGCCCGCCTTCCTCGACGAGATACGCGACCGCGTGCCGATTTCGCAGGTCATCGGCACCCGCGTCGCGTGGGACAGGAAAAAGACCAACGCGTCGCGCGGCGACTACTGGGCCTGTTGTCCGTTCCACGGCGAGAAAAGCCCGTCCTTCCATTGCGAGGACAAGAAGGGTCGCTACCACTGCTTCGGCTGCTCGGTTTCGGGCGACCATTTCAAGTTCCTCACCGAGCTCGACGGCGTCAGCTTCCCCGAAGCGGTCGAGAAGATCGCCGAGATGGCCGGCGTGCCGATGCCGGTGCGCAACGAACAAGAGGAACGGCGCGAGAAGGAACGCGCCAGCCTGACCGACGTCATGGAAATGGCGACCGCCTTCTTCCAGGAGCGGCTGCAAGGACCGGAGGGTGCCAAGGCCCGCGCCTATCTGCGCGACCGCGGGCTAACGCCGGCGACGCAGCAGTCGTTCCGGCTGGGTTATGCGCCGGACAGCCGCAATGCGCTCAAGGAACATCTTGCCGCCAAGGGCGTGCCGAAGGCCGACATCGAGGCCTGCGGGCTGGTGCGGCATGGCGACGACATCCCGGTCTCCTATGACTGGTTCCGCGACCGCATCATGTTTCCGATCCCGGATTCGCGCGGCAAGATCATCGCCTTTGGTGGGCGGGCACTGGCGCCCGATGCTCCGGCCAAATACATGAATTCGCCGGAGACGGAGCTCTTCCACAAGGGCAATGTGCTCTACAATTTCGCCCGCGCCCGCAAGGCTCTCGCCAAGGGCGGCACGGTGATCGCGGTCGAAGGCTATATGGACGTGATCGCGCTGGCGCAGGCCGGTTTCGAGAACGCCGTGGCGCCGCTCGGCACGGCCCTTACCGAAAACCAGCTCGAGCTGTTGTGGCGCATGGCCGGCGAGCCGGTTCTGTGCTTCGACGGCGACCAGGCGGGGCTGAAGGCGGCATGGCGCGCCGCCGACCTGGCGCTGCCGGCAGTCCAACCTGGACGCTCGGCGCGCTTTGCGCTGCTGCCGGAAGGCAAGGACCCTGACGATCTGGTCAAGGCGGACGGACCGGACGCATTTCGCGCGGTGCTTGCCGATGCGCGACCGCTGGTCGACCTGTTGTGGATGCGCGAGACCGCGGGCGGCGTCTTCGACACGCCGGAGCGTCGGGCGGAACTTGGAAAAAGGCTGCGTGAGCTCGCAAGTCGTATACGCGACGAAAGCACACGCTATCACTACCAACAGGAAATGCGCGAGCGGGAGCTGAGCTTCTTCGGCTCGCAGCGCGGCCCGCGGCAGGGCCGTCAGGATGGCGGACGGCCAGGCGAACGTGGCCAAGGCAAAGCCGCGGCGCCCGGTGGACAGTTCGCCAAGGGCGGAAGCGGGCGCATCGCGATCAGCGAAAGCCTCGGCAAGTCGGCGCTGGTCAAGCGGGGCGAGGGGATGTCGGTGCGCGAGGCGACGATCATCGTGGCGCTGGTCAACCATCCGGCACTGATCGACGAGAATTTCGCGCATGTCGAATTCCTCGACCTCGCCAATTCGGATTTGCTGAAACTCCACGCCGCCATCCTCGACGCGATGGCGCATGACGCGGCCGACGAGCGCGGCGCGGTCATCGCCACCATCGAGCGCGCCGGCTGCGGCGGCATCTGGGAGCGGGCGGTGGAACTGATCAAGCGCGCGCGTCAATGGCCGGCGCTGGAGACCGCGGCGCTCGAGGATGCCCGCGACGCCTTCAACCAGGCGATGCACTTGCAGCGCAGCGCCCGCACATTACATAGAGAGCTGAAACAGGCGCAGGCGGCGCTCGATGCAGACCCTTCGGACGAAAACTTCCGGCATCTCGTCGAGATTCAAGCGCAATTCAACGATGTGCAGGCAACGGAAGCGCTGATCGAAGGGTTTGGCGTTTCATCGGGCAGGGTTGGCCGCGTTTAGGGCCGAATACCTCCATTGGAAGTGAAGTGGAAATGCGCAGCGCGTCGAATCGACGCCTCTAAGTCGGGTAATTGATTCGCTTTTTTCATGCGAATCATGCCAGAGGCGCTTGACCTTCTGGCAGATTGGCGGAATCAGGACGATTCGAAACGTTAACCCGTGCCCCGGCGTCGGCGGGAAATTCGAGCGATGTGAGGCACTGGTGACAACTGGACAGGCAAAGTGCCCGCTCCAGATATCAGGGTTAATCTGGACTTAATGCATGTCGCCCAAAAGTGGAAACCGGTTTGGGACTAGCGACAGGCACAAAACAAAAGCGATGACACGGTTGCCGGACCGGTAAAAAGCGTTCCGATGCGAGCGCATCCGGCATAACCGATCCGACAGTTTACGCGGCTTCGATATTCGGCCGCTTGGAGACGACAAAGAATGGCGACAAAGGAAAAGGAAGAGGTCGAGACCGAACGTGAAGGCGCCACCGATGGCCCTCTGCTCGACCTTTCCGACGATGCTGTCAAGAAGATGATCAAGGCCGCGAAGAAACGCGGCTATGTCACGCTCGACGAGCTCAACGCGGTGCTGCCCTCGGAAGAGACGGATCCGGACCGCATCGAAGATATCAATGCGATGCTCAGCGACATGGGCATCAACGTCGTCGAGGACGACGAGGTGGGCGAGGAGACCGAAGCCGAGCCGGCCGCCGACGCCGAGGAAGACGCCAACGAGCTCGCCGAGCAGACCGGCACCGCCGTCGCCGCCACGACCACCAAGAAAGAGCCGACCGATCGCACCGACGACCCGGTGCGCATGTATCTGCGCGAGATGGGCTCGGTCGAGCTGCTGTCGCGCGAGGGCGAAATCGCGATCGCCAAGCGCATCGAGGCCGGCCGCGAAACGATGATCGCGGGGCTGTGCGAAAGCCCGCTGACCTTCCAGGCCATCATCATCTGGCGCGACGAGCTCAACGAATCGAAGATCCTGCTGCGCGAGATCATCGACCTCGAGGCGACCTATGCCGGCCCCGAGGCCAAGCAGGCGCCCGTGGTCGAACGCGTCGAGGAAGCGCCCAAGCCCGAAGAGAAGCCGCGCGGCCGCGCGGCGGCGCGCGAGGAAGAAGACGACATCACCAATGTCGGCGGCGACACGCGTGGGCTGGAGGAAGAGGAAGACGACGAGGACGAGGCGAGCCTGTCGCTGGCCGCGATGGAAGCGGAACTGCGTCCGCAGGTGATGGAGACGCTCGACGTCATCGCCGACACCTACAAGAAGCTGCGCAAGTTGCAGGACCAGCAGGTCGAGAACCGACTGGCCGCGGCCGGCACGCTCTCGCCCAGCCAGGACCGCCGCCTGAAGGAGCTGAAGGACCAGCTGATCAAGGCGGTGAAGTCGCTGTCGCTCAACGCCGCGCGCATCGAGGCGCTGGTCGAGCAGCTCTACGACATCAACAAGCGCCTGGTGCAGAACGAGGGCAAGCTTTTGCGCCTCGCCGAAAGCTATGGCGTGCGCCGTGAGGAATTCCTCAGGGAGTATCAGGGCTCGGAGCTCGATCCCAACTGGACCCGCTCGATCGCCAACCTGACCTCGCGTGGCTGGAAGGAGTTCACCAAGAACGAGAAGGATGCGATCAAGGAGCTGCGCGCCGAGATCCAGAACCTCGCCACCGAAACGGCGATCTCGATCCTGGAATTCCGCAAGATCGTGAACCAGGTGCAGAAGGGCGAGCGGGAGGCGGCGATCGCGAAGAAGGAAATGGTCGAGGCGAACCTTCGCCTGGTCATCTCCATCGCCAAGAAATACACCAACCGCGGCCTGCAGTTCCTCGACCTGATCCAGGAAGGCAATATCGGCCTGATGAAGGCGGTCGACAAGTTCGAGTACCGCCGCGGCTACAAGTTCTCGACCTACGCCACCTGGTGGATCCGGCAGGCCATCACCCGCTCGATCGCCGACCAGGCGCGCACCATCCGCATTCCGGTGCACATGATCGAGACGATCAACAAGATCGTGCGCACCTCGCGCCAGATGCTGCACGAGATCGGCCGCGAGCCGACGCCGGAGGAACTGGCCGAGAAGCTCGCCATGCCGCTGGAAAAAGTGCGCAAGGTGCTGAAGATCGCCAAGGAGCCGATCTCGCTCGAAACGCCTGTCGGCGACGAGGAGGATTCGCATCTCGGCGACTTCATCGAGGACAAGATGGCGATCCTGCCGATCGACGCGGCGATCCAGGCCAATCTGCGCGAGACGACGACGCGCGTGCTTGCCTCGCTGACGCCGCGCGAGGAACGCGTGCTGCGCATGCGTTTCGGCATCGGCATGAACACCGATCATACGTTGGAAGAAGTCGGCCAGCAGTTCTCGGTCACCCGCGAGCGCATCCGCCAGATCGAGGCGAAGGCGCTGCGCAAGCTCAAGCATCCGAGCAGGTCGCGTAAGCTCAGAAGCTTCCTCGACAGCTGAGCGGAACCAGACATATCAAGATCCAAAGGGCGCCTCCGGCGCCCTTTTTCGTTCCCGGCCGTCTCTCATGCCGGCTTGCCGGCTTTGCCCGACAGGAGGATAATTTCGGGGTCGGATGCATTTATGGGCGACAAAGCCGGATGCCCGCCCCGGCGCCGGTCGTAACGGCCAGGCGTCGAGCTCCGTGGCGCCGGAGGGAGGTGTGCCATGACAACCTACATCGTGCTTATCAACTGGACCGAGCTGGGCGCCAAGAATGTGCGGGAGTCGCCAAAGCGGCTCGATGCCGCCAAGAAGCTGCTGGGGGAAATGGGCGGATCGTTCAAGTCGTTCTATCTGACCATGGGCGAATGCGACATGGTCGCCATCGTCGAAGCGCCGGACGATGCGGTGCTCGCCCGCTTCGCGCTGCTATTGTCGTCGGGCGGCAATGTCAAAACGCGGACGATGAAGGCGTTCCCGGAATTCGCCTATCGCGAAATCATCAGCTCGCTCGGGTAAGGCGACTTACAGCGGTTCACTGTTTCACGGAAACGGTGAACCGCACTAAGTCTTTGTTTTGTCGCAATTTCCGGGCGGAAAACCGCCCACACTTTTCCTGGAATTGCCCTAAGGATCGGCGCGGCTGTTGCGCAGCCGCGCCGTACTCCCGATAGTCGCGCCATGCCCGAGCCGCTGCTCACCGTCTGGTACAACACGCGCTGTCCGGTGTGCGACGCCGGCATCAACCACCAGAAGCGGCGGCTCGCCGAAGCGGTCAAGGCCGGCCGCGTCGAATTTCGCGACATCAATTTCGAACCCGAGGCGCTCTCCGCCTTTGGCGCCTCGCTTGAGGATGTCCGCCGGCGCCTGCACGCGACCGACGCCAGCGGGCTGCTGCTGGTTGGCGCCGACGTGGCGATCGCGGTCTGGCGGATCACGCCGGGCGGGGGATGGCTGGCGAGCTTGTTCGGCAACCCCATCGCGCTGCCGTTGACGCGCTTTGCCTATGACCGTTTCGCGGATGTGCTCTACGCCTGGAACCGACGCAAGGGCCATTGGTAGCGCTCTCGGCCCAGCCATACGAAGACGCATAAGCGGTCTTGGCAGGTCGTAAGATACATCTTAAGATATATCTTGACTCTGCAAGCCGCGCGCCTTACTTACGATGTATCGTAAGATATAACTCAAGGAGCTATCCATGCACAGACACAACCACTTCGGCGAGCGTATGTTCATGCATATGGCCGGCAAATTCGGCGGCCGCGGCGGCGGTGGCTTTGGCCCGTTCGGCCATGGCGGCAGGGGCGGCGGACGCGGCGGCCCGGGCGACATGTTCCGCGCCGGGCGCATGCTGGCCGACGGCGATCTCAAGCTGATCACGCTGTCGCTTTTGGCCGACGCGCCGCGCCACGGCTACGACATCATCAAGGCTCTGGAAGAGCGCACCAGCGGCGTCTACAGCCCGAGCCCGGGCGTGGTCTATCCGACGCTGACCTTCCTGGAGGAGGCGGGCTACGCGGTGTCCTCTAGCGAAGGCAACAAGAAGGTGTTTTCGATCACCGAGGCCGGCAAGGCGCATCTCGAGGAGAATCGCGAGATGATCGACAGCGTGCTCGACCATCTTGAGCGTTTCGGCCGCAAGATGGCCGCGGCGCGCGAATGGTTCGGCTGGGGCGACGACAAGGACGAGGGGCGCCGCGGCCGCTCGGAAACGCGCGACCGGTTCCGCGCGCTGCGCCACCGGCTGCGCGCCGCGCTCGGCGACATCGCCGACGCGCCGGAAGACAAGCAGGCCGAGGCGATCAGCATCCTGGAAGACGCCGCCGAGGCGATCGAGGCCTTGGCTCGTCGCTAAGACATTCTCATATGGAAACTCAAAAGCCCGGATCGCTCCGGGCTTTTGCATTCAGTCCGTGATCGGCAAGGGCAGGGGATTATTCCTTGCCGACATATTCGCTGATCAGCTTCTCGTTGCGCGCCTTCTCGATCTTGGCGGTGGTCTCGGACGCGATCCGCTCGTCGGTGCGGTACTTGACCAGATTCACCAGGCTGCCGGTGAGCAAGAGGACGCCCATCGCCCAATAGCCTTTGGTCGAGAGGTCGACCGGCGCCAGCCACAGCGACAGGGCCAGCATGAAGTAGGCGGCGCCCACCGACACCGTATTGAACAGGATGTAGGTCTGATTGCCGTTCATCGTGGTGTTCCTTTGGTTTGATCCGTTTTGGAAATTTCGGGCTCAGTTCAGCGATTTCAGGCGCGCCAGGACATGCTCAGCGCGCACCTTGGTGGCTGGTCCGTGGCCTGCTTCGGCGAGGCGTTCACGGGTCGCCTCGTGGCGCAGATCGCCGTCGATCTCGTCGAGGATGCCGGCCTCCTCGAACGGGTCGCTGCCGTCCTTGATGCGAGCGAGCAATTCCTCCGCTTCGTTGATGCTCGCCGTGCGGCCGATCGAACGGTTGAGACGGGACTGCGCCTTGCGTTCTGCATCGATCGCACGGGCGGAAATCATGCCCTGGTTGAGATCGATGATACGGCGATGCGCCTGTTCTACGGACAGGCGCATCCGCAAGGTCTTCTCGCCCAGGCTCTTGACCGTGGCGCGGCGGACCTCGCGCTCGTTCTCGAGTTCGGCGATTGCGGAAGCGCCGCCTTCGGCAAGCGCCTGGTTGTTGGCCGAAAGCGCGCTGAGCGTGCGGGTCTCCAGATCGGCGATGCGGCGGTCGAGCTGGTCGAGGCTGGTCTGCTCGGCTCGCTGGCGTACGATCAGCGAGGCGAGCGTCTGCTTGGCGGCGGCAAGGCCCGCCTCCGCGTCGCGGATGCGCTGGGCCAGGAGGTCGATCGCAAAACGATCCTTCAGATTGTCCTCCGCCCGTGCGCTGGCGCCGTCCAGCAATGTCTTGATCAGGCTAAGCATGGTCTTCTCCCTGTTTTCGTGAACGATGTTCACAAACTCAACATAGCAGGGAATGAACATTGTTCAAGGATTATTTTGAACGCTGTTCATGGACCGCCGGACATGGTAAACGCAAGCAAATGGAATGGATTCCGGGCTAGGCTTGCGACTTCGGACATAAGGACAGGAAAGAGCATGGCGCTGGACAAGGAAGAGATGAGCGAGAAGGTGCTCGCCATCGCCGAGGCGCTGCTCAACGAGGGCGGCGCCGAGAACCTGAAAGCGCGCACCATCGCCGAGCAGGCCGGCATTTCCGTCGGATCCGTCTACAACCTCTTTGCCGATCTCGACGAGGTGCACCGCGCCGTCAACATGCGGCTGCTCGACCGGTTGGGCGCGACAGGCCTGGCGGCGATGGCCGATCTCGAAAGGCAAGGGGTGACCGACGTCCAGCATCGCATCCTGGCGATGGCGGCTGCCTATGTGCGCTTCGTCGAGGCGCATCCCGGCAGTTGGCCGGCGGTGCTTGCCTTCAACCGCCGACGCGCGACGCGGCCTGGCCCGGACGCTTATGACGCGCTGCTCGACGCACTCTTCGACATCGTCGCCGGCGTGCTCAAGGCAGGCGATTTCGGCCTCGACGACAAGCGCCGCGCGCTTGCGGCCCGGACCTTGTGGTCAAGCGTGCATGGCATCGTGACCAGCGGCTATGTGGCGAATTCAGACGGCCGGCAGGCCGAAGAGATCTGGCATCAGATCGAGCTTCTTGTCGGCGTTTTCGTCAAGGGGCTGGAACACGGCGGCGCATTCGCGCATGCTGAGACGAAGCCTGCGTGAACAGGGCCTGCGCGAACAGGGAATGCCGTGATTCCTCTTGTGTGGGCGTGAACGGGAGTTTTGAAAAATGTCTTTTCTGAAAAAGCTTTTTGGCGGCAGCGGTAGTGAGGCAACGGAGACCGGCACCGCCAAGCCGGCCAAGCAGGTCGAGCACAAGGGATTCCTGATCAGCGCGACGCCCTACAAGGCCGAAGGCCAGTACCAGACCTGCGGCGTCGTCTCGAAGGAAGTGGACGGCGTGATGAAGGAGCACCGCTTCATCCGCGCCGACCGCTTCGCCGGATTGGACGACGCCGTCGACATCTCGATCAAGAAGGGCATCCAACTCGTCGACGAGCAGGGCGAGCGGATGTTCGGCTGACCGGCGCCCCAGTCAGAACGCGACCTTGTCGCCGCCCTTGAGCTGCAGGATCTGGCGCGCCTCGTCGGGCGTGGCGATCGAGGCGCCGAGGCCTTCGATAATCTGGCGGACCTTGGTCACCTGCTCGGCGCTGGAGCGGGCAAGCTTGCCCTTGCCGATCCACAGCGAATCCTCCAGGCCGACGCGCACATTGCCGCCCAGCGCGATCGCCTGCGTGGCGATCGGCAATTGATGACGGCCGGCGCCCAGCACCGACCAGTGATAGTCGTTGCCGAACAGGCGGTCGGCCGTGCGTTTCATATGGGCGACGTCCTCCGGATGCGTGCCGATGCCGCCGAGGATGCCGAACACGCTCTGGACGAAGAACGGCGCCTTGACCAGGCCGCGCTCGACGAAATGCGCCAGCGTGTAGAGATGGCCGATGTCGTAGCACTCGATCTCGAAGCGCGTGCCGTTGTCGGCGCAGGTGCGCAATATGTGCTCGATGTCGCCAAAGGTGTTGCGGAAGATGCGGTCGCGCGAGGATTCCAGATAAGGCCGCTCCCAATCATGCTCGAAGGTCTTGAAGCGCTCCAGCATCGGAAACAGCGCGAAATTCATCGAGCCCATGTTGAGCGACGCGACCTCGGGCGCGAACACCTTCGCCGGTCGGACGCGCTCCTCCACGCTCATCGTCGCAGCACCCCCGGTGGTGATGTTGACGACGCAGTTGGAGCGCTGCTTGATGACCTGCAGGAAAGGGGCGAACGCCTCTGTCGACTGGTCGGGGCGTCCATCGACCGGATTGCGGGCGTGAAGATGGACGATCGCGGCGCCCGCTTCGGCGGCCTCGATGGCGGCGGTCGCAATCTCCTCGGCCGTCACCGGCAGATGCGGCGACATTGACGGGGTGTGGATCGAGCCGGTTACGGCGCAGGTGATGATGATCTTGTTCTGGTTCGCCACTTTTGATGCCTCGATCTCTTCGCTGTCTGACTGCGCCTATTTCACCGCGCCTTGCGTGATGCCAGAAATGAACTGCTTCGACAGCACGATATAGAGCAGGGTAATCGGCAGCGCCGCCAGTGTCAGCCCGGTGAACAGCACCCCCCAGTCGGTGGTGAATTCGCCGACGAACACGGTCAGCCCTTGCGGCAGTGTCTTCAAATTGTCGGAAGTGATCAGCACCAGCGGGAAGAAAAAGTCGTTCCAGATTGGCACCGCGTTCTGGATCGCCACGATGACCAGCGCCGGCCGCGCCAGCGGCAGCATGATCGACCACATGATGCGGAACTCGCTGGCGCCGTCCATACGGGCGGATTCCTCCAACTCGCGCGGCAAGGTGCGCAGGAAGCCGGTCATGATGAAGACAGCCGAGGGAATGCCCATGGCCACATAGACGAGCACCAGCCCGAGATAGCTGTCGACGAGACCGAGCGTGTCCAATTGGATGAACAGCGGGATGATCGCCAGCTTCAGCGGCACGGTCATGCCGCTCAGGAAGAACATCAGGACCAGCGAGCTCAGCCGGAACCGGTAGCGGGCGATCGCATAGCCGGCGAGCGTGCTGAACAAAAGGATCAGCGCGACCGAGGCCGCGGTGATGCCAACCGAATTTGCCAAATAGCGGACGAAATTGGTCTCGGTCCAAACCTTCTCCAGATTGGCGGTCGAGAAATGCGTCGGCAGCGAGAGCGGCGAGGAAAAGATCTCGGCGTTGGTCTTGAACGACGATGCCACCATGACGAACAGCGGATAGATCATGATCACGGCATTGACCGCCAGCAAGAGCTGGATGGCGCCGTTCCTGATCGTCTCGCCGCGATCCCTCATCACTGCTCGATTTCGCGACGGCGCAGGTAACGCAGGGCGATGGCGGTGACGCCGGCGACGAAGACGAACATCAGCACGGCCAGCGCGCTGCCCTGGCCGAAATCCTGGATGCCGGTGGTCGTGCTGCCGAAGGCCGTGCGGTAGAAATAGAGGCCGAGCACGTCGGTCGAGCCGCCCGGCGAACCGGTCAGGCCCGCCATCACATAAGGGATTTCGAACCAGTTGAAGCTGCCGATGAAGGTCAGGATGGTGACGATGGTGACACTCGGCGCGATCAACGGCCAGACGATCTTCGTCATCAGCGCGTAGTCGCCGGCGCCGTCGAGGCGGGCGGCCTCCAGCACGTCCTTGCTGATGCGCTGCATGCCGGCAAGCAGCACCAGAGTGGGGAAGCCGAGCCAGTGCCAGATGTTGGCGAACAGGATGCTGCCGAGCGCAGTGTTTTCGTTGCCGAGCCACGGAATGGCGCCGACGCCGACCAGGCCAAGGAGCTGGTTCACCAGCCCGAACAGGGGATGCAGGAACAGCTTCCACAGGAAGCCGACGATCACCGCCGACAGCACCACCGGCAGGAAGACGATGACCTGATGGACGCGATGGCCCGGCAGCGCCTTGAGCAGCGCGAAGGCGATCAGGAAAGCAGTGCCGTTCTCGAAGACCATCAGCGCCAGAAAGGCGACGACGTTGTGCTTCAGCGCATTGTAAGTCCAGTCGCTATATGGCTTTTCGAACAGGACCTCGCGGAAATTTTCGAAACCGATGAAGCCGGACGGACGCAGGCCGTTGAACTCATAGAAGGCGAAGCGGAAGGCCGACAGGAGCGGCCACAGCACGAACAGCACCATGACCACCAGCGCCGGCGTCAGCAGCGCGGCAATCCAGAGCGACCGGCGCCACGGAAAAGGTCTTTCGGTGTGGCGCCAGCCGTCCGTCATCTCACTTGCCCTGGAACTCACTGGCCCTGGAACGGCTTGTACCATTTGGCGAGGCCGTCGGTGATGTCGGCGGCGAGTTGGTCTGGCGTGATCGATCCGGACATCATCTTGGTGATGTCACCCTGCAGCAGCTCCGATCCCGTCGGCTTCTCGAAGCGGAAATAGACGACATTGATATGCGGCATCGCCGTCTCGTTCAACTTGGCGACATGCGACAAGAGTTCGTCCTTGATGACGACGCCCTTGATCGGCGAGATGTTGCCGAGCAAGGCCGAGAACTTGTCGCCGAACTCCTTGGTGCCCATCCAGTTGACTAGCTTGAGCGCCGCTTCCTTGTTGGCCGACTTGGAATTGACCGCGTAGCCGCCGTCGAAGAATTTCGTGGCTTGCGGCGTGTCGCCGGCCTTGGCCATTGGCGGGGCGACGAAGTCCATGTTGATGGCGGGGTTCTGCGACCGGTAGGTGGCGATGTCGAAGCTGCCGCCGGCGAGCATCGCCGCCTTGCCGCTCAGGAACAGCTGGCCGGCCGTCTCATAGTCGATGCCTTCGAAGCCTTCGGGCATATAGGGCCGCAGTTCGAGCAGCTTGCCAAGTGCCGCGACATAGCGCGGGTCCTTGAAGGTGGTCTTGCCGCTGGTCAGGTCGCTGACGAAGTCCTGGCCAAGGAACGGGTTGGTGAAGATGGCCACGAACATCTCGTTGAACCAGCTGGTGCCCATGCCGTTAGCCAAGGGATAGATGCCCTTTTCCTTCAGCGCCTTGCTGACGGCGATGAACTCATCCCAGGTGGTCGGCGGCGTCAGGCCGGCCTTGGCGAAGACGTCCTTGTTGATGAACAGGCCAAGCGTCTGCGAGGCGAAGGGCAGCGAATAGACCTTCTTGTCGGCGCGGTAGGTGCCGGACACTAGCGCATCCGCCGGCTGGTTGGCGAGCGAGGGCACGGTGCT
Source organism: Mesorhizobium sp. B3-1-7 (assembly GCF_006439385.1). Lineage (NCBI taxonomy): Bacteria > Pseudomonadati > Pseudomonadota > Alphaproteobacteria > Hyphomicrobiales > Phyllobacteriaceae > Mesorhizobium > Mesorhizobium sp. B3-1-7. Next base: position 24,222 of record NZ_VFTL01000002.1, on the reverse strand, counting down.
CATGTCGAGCGGCTCGAAATAACCGGCCTTCACGAATTGCTCGAGCCAGCCATAGGCATGGGTGTGGATGACGTCGCCGCCCTTGCCGCCGGCCAACGCCGTCGAGACGATGGTCGGATAATTCTCGTCCGGGAAGGACTCGAACTTCACGTGGATGTCCGGATTGGCCTTGGTGAAGTCGGCGAAGAGCTCGTTGTAGGCGGCCTTGTCTTCCTGGCGCCAGGTCCAGAACGAGATGTCGGCGGCGTGCGCCAGACTTGTTGCGAATCCCCATGCGAAAGAGGCGGCCGCGAGGGCCAGGCCGATCCTTCTCCTGCTCATTTTCCCGATCTCCCATTCAGCGCTTCATGCGCTTTGACGCGATTAATCAAATCATAGTTCTTGCCGTCTGGAAAGATAGTTTGTAAAGTTTCCTAACTAATGTGATTGTGACGTCGTGCGGTCCATCGGTAGCCCGTGCGACGAGGGGAATGTTCGTGGATCAGAAGCTGTTGGCGGGCGTGGACATAGGCGGCACCAAAACGCACATCATAGGGCGCCGCGGCGACACCTTGTTGTTCGACAAGACGGTTGTCACCGACGAGTGGCGGATCCGCCAGATGGAGGCCGATGCGGCGAAACTGGCGGCCATCATTGCGGACCTGTGCGGCGGATCATCGCCGGCTGCCATGGCCGTCGGCGCGCATGGTTGCGATACCGACGAGCAATGCCGGCGTTTCCAGGCGCTGCTGTCAGCCAACCTCAAAACGAGGGTGCAGGTGGTCAACGACGCCGAACTGATGGTGCCCGCCGCCGGCTATGATGACGGCATCGGGGTGGTGGCCGGAACCGGTTCGATCGCGGTCGCGCGCACAGCCGAGGGCAAGATGCTTGCCGCTGGCGGCTGGGGCTGGATCCTGGGTGACGAAGGCAGCGCCGCCGCACTGGTGCGCGAAGCGGCCAAGGCGATCCGCCGCGCGCTCGACCGTGGCCAGGAGGGCGATCCGCTGATCACCGTGCTGATGCGCGAGATCGGAACCGACGACCAGACCAAGCTCGGTATATTGCTCAACGAGACGAGGGGTGCCGCGGCCTGGGGCCGCTACGCCAACGCCGTCTTCGATGCGGCAACTGCCGGCTCGCCGCTCGCTTCCCGCGTCATCAAGGAAGGCGGGGAGGGACTTGCCGCGCTCGTCCAGTTGCTGATCGAACGCGGCGCCAATGCCGCGCTTGTCGTTGCCGGCGGCGGCGTCATTGCCGAGCAGCCGATGCTGATGGATGCTTTCGTCGAGGCCATGGCGTCGGTGTCGCCGATAAGCCACGTGGTCCTGCTGCGCGAGCCGCCGGTGATCGGCGCGGTGGCGCTGGCTGAACGCCTTGTCGCGGGCCAAACAGCTTCCCGCAGCAGAGCATAGCAGTCATGGAGCATCGAAAATGAAGCGTATCGGCTACCGAACGGCGGTGTCCCGCCAAGCTGAAAGCCTTGAGACCGGAAGGCAGGCCGTGGCCAAGGCACTCGACACGCTCGACCTCTCGGGCTTCACCGCGGGAGCCATCGGCTTTGCCGGTATCGGCGCCAGCTATCAGGCGGCGCTCGCCGGTGCCTTCTATCTGCGCCAGTCCGGCAGGCGGGGGTTCGCTTTCGTGCCGACCGAGCTCTATGGCCGGATAGATGCGTCCGCGGAGGCCTTTGTCGCTCTGTCGGCCTCCGGCCAGAGCCGTGAAATCGCCGATGTGATGCTACAGGCGAAAGCCTATCCTCGCCTTGCCATCTGCCGTGGCGGCGACAATCCGCTGGCCGGTATAACTGGCGCGGTGATCGCCATGGAATCGGGCGCCGACAATGGCGCGAGTTCGACCGGCTATACCGGCACTTTGCTCGCGCTCGGCATGCTGGTCGACAGGATCACCGGCGGCTCCTTCGACTGGGCGCAATTGCCGGGGGCAGTCGAGCGACTGCTGGCCGATGGCTGGGAAAGTGCCGGCCGGGCAGCGAGGCTGCTGGCCGGCCGTGCCTCCATCGACATCGTCGGCGCCGGTATAGGTTTTGCGAACGCGGGCGAGGCGGCGATGCTGATCCGCGAGGCAGTTCGGGTTCCTGCCTCCGGCTGGGATACGCTGAACTATCTGCACGGCCCGATGGAATCGCAGGACGCGGCCACAGGCCTTGTCGCCTTCGGCGACGGCCGCGAGGTCAAGATCGCGCAGGATGTCGCGGCCTTCGGCTGCCCCTCGGTCCTGACTACGCGCAGGATGGACATCGCTGCTGCCGACAGGCTGGCTGTCATCTCCATTCCGGCGCTGGGCAATGCGATGGCGGACGGCATCCTGGAAATCATCGCGCTGCAGATGATCGTCGGCGACATGCAGGATGCGGCCGGCCTCACCGATATCACCTTCCGCTACCGGCAGACGGACACCAAGCTGAAACCCTGGTCGCCGACTGAGCTTTGATCCCGTCGCCGCCGCTGTTCTTGCCGGGAATTCGCGGAAACCGCTCAAACCCTTCACAATGACGGCTGTCGTGTTTGATTCGCGATATACGCTACGGCAGGTCCGGCCCGAGCGCCAAGAGGAATTAGAGGCGGGATAAACGTCGCAGATGGCTCCAGCCGACATCCCCAGCTTGACGGAAAGCGCCCGCGCCGTGCTGCGCCTGCTGGCCTCGCAAGGGCCGGTGACGCGGCCGAAGCTCGGCTCGATGCTGGAACTCTCCAAGCCGACCATGTCGGCCGCCGTTTCAGAACTCAGCGCGCTCGGCCTCGTTGCGTCGCGCGGGACGGAACGCGGCGCCGTCGGGCGGACCGCCACCGTCTATGGCATTGGCCCCGGTGCCGGCTATGTGATCGGCATCGATGTCGGCGCCGCACAAGTGCGCGCCGTCGCCTATTCGATGGATGCCCAGCCTTTGGCCACGGGGGAGGAGAGCATTGCGGACGGGGCGACCATCGATGAGATCGGCGCGGTCGTTCTGTCGGTGGCCAAATCGATCCCCGCAAAGGTTGGCAAGACTTTCCGCACCTTGCGCAGCATAGCGGTCGCGGTGCCGCGCATCGTCTCGCACAGCCGCCTCGGCAATGGCCAGGGCAATAGTCCGGACGCCGTGCTGCACACGCTTCGACGAAAGATCGATGTGCCGATCATCCTGGAGAACAACGTCAACTGCGCGGCGATCGGCGAAATGCATTTCGGCGCGGCGCAAGGTCACCAGACCTTTGCCTTCCTGCAGGTCGGCGTGCGCGTCGGCCTTGGCCTCATCAATGAAGGCCGGCTTTATCGCGGCGCAGGCGGCGCTGCCGGCGAAGTCGGCCGCATGCCTTTTCCGTGGTCGGTCAGCGAAGTGCCTTATCGCGAAGGGTTGGAGCACTATCTCGGCTCGCGGGCGCTGATCGAACGCAGCCGGCAGACCTGGCCGGCGCAAGAAGGAGCCCCGCCTAACTCGGCCAAGGAATTGTTCGCGCTGGCGCTCGCAGGGTCGCGCCCGGCCGCCGAGGCAGTGTCGCGCCATGCCGCCGATATCGGCCGGCTCGCGGCCGGCTGTATCGGCATGTTCGATCCGGGCCTGATCGTGCTTGGTGGTGGCGTCGGGCGCAATACGCTGATGACGGCGGAGGTCGAACGGGTGGCCGGCGAATTGGTATGGCCGACGCAGATTGCGGTCAGCTCGCTGGAAGATGTCGGAACCGCGCTTGGCGCCATGAAGCTGGCGCTGGATTACAGCTTGGGGCTGATCCTGCGCGAGGATCGCCATCCGGCGGTAGTGCTGCCGCCGCTGTAGGGCGGCCACCTACCAGCGAACGCAAAAAGAGGCACGCGCTGGCGGGCGCCTGCCTCTTTCATTATCGGCATCGGCGATCAGGCCGCGGCGGCGACCTGATTGGCGTTGGCGGCAGCGATCGCATCGACCTTGGCGGTGGCCTGGGCCAGCGCGGCGGTGACCGCATCGGCACCCATGCCAACGCCCTCGACGCGGATGACTTCGACGTCGGTCATGCCGAGAAAGCCGAGCACGCTGCGCAGGTAAGGCACGGCATGGTCCATCTGCACCGCGGCGCCTTCAGAATAGATGCCGCCGGAAGCCAGCACGATATAGACCTTCTTGCCGCTGACGAGACCCTTCGGGCCGCCTTCGCCATAGGCAAAGCTCTTGCCCGAGCGGGCGACGTGATCGACCCAGGACTTCAACGTGGAAGAGATGTTGAAGTTGATGAAGCCGGTGGCGAGGATAACCGTGTCGGCGGCGAAGAGCTCGTCGAGCACGGCGTCGGAAACGCCGACGACTTCGGCCTGGCGAGGCGTACGGGCTTCGGCCGGCGTATAGATGCCGGTGGCGTAGTCAGGATCGATATGCGGCAGCGGATTGGCGACCAGATCGCGCACGACAAGCGTGCTGGTCGGATCGGCGGCAACCAGCTTCTGGGCAAGATCAGTGGCGACGCGGGTCGAGTGCGAAGCGGCGCCGCGCGGGCTGGAGGTAACGAGCAGAATAGACATGGCGGTGTCCCCTTGGGGTTGGATTGAAACTTTCCACACCGATATGGGATTGCTGCTCCATCAGGATAACTGGTATAATATGCATACAATCCATCAATAAAATGGATAGCCTAGCCATGCAGCCGAACCCGACATTGGATCAGCTCCAGATCCTGGTGGCAGTAGCCGACACCGGCAGCTTCTCGGCCGCGGGGCGCAAGCTCAACCGGGCGCAGTCGGTGGTGAGCTACGGCATCGCCAATCTCGAAGCGCAGCTCGGCTTGAAACTGTTCGAGCGCGAAGGCGTGCGCGAGCCGCAGCTGACCGATGTCGGCAAGGCGATGCTGGAGGACGCGCGGCGCATGATCGGCGTCCTGCAGCGCATCCGCTCGCGCGCCGACGGTTACCAACAAGGGCTGGAAGCGGAAGTGGCAATATCGGTCGACGTGGCGCTGCCTTCACCGGCGCTGGTGCGCGTGCTCAAGGCCTTCGAGGTTCAGTTCCCTGCGGTCATGTTGCGCCTTTACATCGGCTCCCTCGGCCTGATCGTCGACCAGGTCGTCAATGGCCAATCTGACCTTGGCTTTGGCGGCCTGCAAGGCGACGCCGACGTCAATCTGCTGCGCATCGGCTTCACCTCGATGGTGCCGGCGGCGGCGCCCGACCATCCGCTGGCGAAGCTGCCCAGACCCGTCGCCATCGAGGATTTGCGCGAGCATATCCAGCTCGTCGTCACCGACCAATCGGAGCGGACACGCGGGCGCGACTATGGCGTGTTTGCCTATCGGACGTGGCGGCTGACGGATGTGCGCACCAAGCATGCCTTGATGCGCGAAGGTCTCGGCTGGGGCGGCCTGCCGCGCTGGCTGATCGCCGACGACCTTGCCAGCGGCCGGTTGGTCGAACTCGATCTCGAGCCCTATCGCGAGGTACGCTCGCCGCTCTATGCCATGCACCGCGTCGACCGCAGCCCCAAGCCGGCGGCAACTTGGCTCATCGACGAGTTCAAGCGGCAGCTCGGCTGCTTCAACGAGATGGAGCCGGGCGTGTGGACGGAGGAAGGGCCGGAGACAAGCCGTCCATGAGCGCGATCAGCACTGCGCGGTAATCCGCGCCGGACGCGCCCGCCTCGATAGCCAAAGCCGCCCGATCGAAGGCGGCCGCCAGCAGGGCGGTCAGCGCCTCAAGAGGCAATCTGGTCATCGCTTGCGCGCGCATCGCAGCCGCCAAACCTTCGCGCAGCGAGCGGTTGCCGTGGCGGTTGTCGATCTCGTCCATGGCGGCGCGCCCGAGCACGGCCGGCCCGTCGAGCAGCAGAAGCCGCGTGCGGCCGGGCGCGCGCATCGCCTTGAGATAGGCATCTGATCCGGCGATCAGCGCATCGCGCGCGGATAGCGAGGGCGGGGATGCATGGTCGATCTCCGCCGCCACGGACGCGGCCTCCTGCTCGACGACCGCCGCGAACAGCGCCTGCTTGTCGGCGAAGTGATGGTAGAGCGCGCCGCGCGTCACGCCGGCCTCGGCGACGATCTCCGGCGTGCCGGTCTCGGCATAGGATTTTTCCGTAAACAGCTTTCGCGCCGCGCGGATCAGATCGGCGCGCGTCGCCTCGGTGCGGTCGCGGTTGGAGCGGCGCCCGGACTCTTGTTGCATACATGCAGCCTGTATGTTATTTGAACTTACATACAAACTGTATGTTGGATGCGAGGAGAAGGAAAGATGAAGACGACCAGCTATTATCCGGTGCTGATGACGGGCGATGTCATCGGGACGGCGGCCTTTTACGTCGAGCATTTCCGCTTCACCCCGCTCTTCGAGAGCGACTGGTATGTGCACCTGCAGTCGGTCGAGGACCGGCGCGTCAACCTTGGCATCGTCCAGGGCGACCATGAGACGATCCCGCAAGAGGGACGGGGGCGCGCGTCCGGCCTGCTGATCAATTTCGAGGTCCGGGATCCCGACGCCGTCTATGAGCGCGTCGTCGCCGCAGGCCTGCCGATCCTGCGCAGCTTGCGCGACGAGCCCTTCGGCCAGCGCCACTTCATCACCAGGGACCCCAACGGCGTGCTGATCGACGTGATCAAGCCGATCCCGCCAAGCGAGGAGTTCCTGGCGCATTACGCCGAGGGCGCGGCCGGGGGCTAGGCCGCCCGACGGCTCTCAGTTCGTCCGCGCCACCGGCATCACCGTCACCTGGCTGACGCCGGTGCGGCGCACGACGGTGCAAAGCGTCTCGCGGCCGATGCGCTCGGCGTCGAGCATGCGCACGAGGTCGTCGACGCCGGTGACCGGCCGGCCGTCTATTGCCGCGATGATGTCGCCTTCCTTCAGGCCGGCATTGGCCGCCGGGCCGTTCTTCTCGACGCCGCGCAGGCGCACCGCCGTGTTCGTGGTCACTTGCGACAAGAGTGCCGCCCGGCGCGGCAGATTGGTCGTGTCGGCGGAAACGCCGATGAAGGCGCGGCGCACACGGCCGAAGCGGATGATTTCCGAGATGACGAAATTGGCGGTGTTGGAGGCGACCGCGAAGGCGATGCCCTGCGCGCCGTGGATCATGGCGGTGTTGACGCCGATCACCTCGCCCGCCGACGACACCAGCGGTCCGCCCGAATTGCCGGGATTGAGCGCGGCATCCGTCTGGATGACGTCGTCGATCAGCCGCCCGGTCGAGGCGCGCATCGAGCGGCCGAGCGCCGAGACGACGCCGGCGGTGACTGTCCATTCGAAACCGAGCGGATTGCCGATGGCGATGGCGATCTGGCCGCGGCGCAGGCGTTTGGAATCGCCCAGCGGCGCGACGTCGGCGAAACTGCCGTCGGCGCGCACCAGCGCGATGTCGGTGTCTGGATCGCGGCCAAGCACGCGACCTTCGCGCGAAGCGCCGTCCGGCATGGTGACACGCACGGCGCGCGCATCGCCGACGACATGGAAGTTGGTGACGACGAGACCGTCCTGCGCGATGACGAAGCCCGAACCGTGACCGCCGGCGCCGATGCGCTCGATGCGGCACACGGCCGGACCGATGCGGTCGACGGCATTGGCGATGGATACCGAGTAAGCGTCGAGCAAAGTGTCATCGGATGGAAGTTTTTCGGCTGCGAAAGCCATGGGCGTGTTCCCTCGTACAATGATGACTATATGTGCGGAGCGGCCGCAATTGCCGCGACCTGACCAGATGGCCAGTCGGGCCGGTGACTAGCCGTCAGGCGAGTACACGCGGCTGCGCTACCGAGCGATATCTGGGTCACCGAACCCAGGAGACAGTCTTATGAGCGACTTCAACCTCAGTGCCTTTTCCGACGCGATCGCCGACGTCGCGGCCACCGCTGCCCCCGCGGTGGCGAGTTTCGTCACGCACCATCACCGCACCGCGAGCGCCTTCCACTGGCGCGACGGTTTCTTCGTCACCGCCGAGGAAGCGGTCGAAGCCGGCGAGGAGATCGAATTGACGCTGGCTTCCGGCGAGGCCGTCAAGGCCGAGCTTGTCGGACGCGATCCTTCGACGGGCGTTGCCCTGCTGAAGCCGGCTTCCGGTGCTGCCGGTCTCCCGCAGTTGGCCCAGGCCTCTGCCGTGCGCCCAGGCAATCTGGCGATCGCCGCGGGCAGCAGCGAGGGAACCGCGCTTGCCGTGTTCGGCACGGTCGGAGAGGTCGGGCCGGCCTGGCGCTCGATGCGCGGCGGCACGATCGACCGGCGCATCAACCTCGCCATCAACACCGGCGGGCGCTTCGAGGGCGGGCCGGTGCTCGACGCCAAGGGCGGCGTGATCGGCATGCTCTTGTTCGGACCGCGCCGGCGCGCGCTGGTCATGCCGTACGAGACCATCGAGCGCGCGGTCGCGACACTGCGCGAGAAGGGCCATGTCGCGCGCGGCTATCTCGGCGCCGGGCTGCATCCAATCCGCAATGGCGACACCAAAGGCGCCATGGTGATGAGCCTCGACGATAAAGGCCCGGCCAAGGCCGCCGGCCTGCATGTCGGCGACATCGTGGTCGCCTGGAACGGCGAGGCCGTGCATGGACCGCGCGAGCTGATCCGCAAGCTCGGACCGGACAGCGCGGGCACCACCGTCACTCTAGGCGTTTCGAGCGGCGGCGCCGAGCGCGACGTGTCGATCACCATCGGCGAGAAACCGCTGAGCTGAGAGGATCGATGGCCAGCAGCGCGGCACAAACGATTACGAGACCGGAGCCGGCAACCCACCGGCTGACGGTGCTTGTTGCGCTTGCCGATGCCCAGCGCGCCGAGCAGCTTGCCGATGCGCTGGCCGCGAGCGACGATCTGGCGCCGGCATTGGCTGGGAGTGGCGTCGGCCAAATGGCGGATGTCGCCGTCGCCGATGAGGCCGGCCTGGAAAGCCGGGTCGTCAGTTCGGCGACGCCCATCGTCCTGCTTTCGCGGCGTGCGGGCAGCGAGCGGGGGGCGGCGGACAATGTGCTGGCCGTGCTGCCTGTCTCCGCAGATGGCCTGCTGATCGCCGCCGCTGCGCGATTGGCGGCGTCAGGCTACCGCGTCGGCAAGGCGCCGCCGTCGGAGGTCGCGCATGGCGATTTCCACGACGACGAGCTTGCCGGGGAAGAGACGCCTGACGACAACCAGCCTCGCCCGGCCTTGTCGCCGCGCGAGGCTGAAGTGCTGGCGCTGCTGGCCGAAGGCGCGCCGAACAAGATCATCGCCCGGCGGCTCAACATTTCCGTCCACACGGCGAAGTTCCACGTCGCCGCCATCCTGATCAAGCTCGGCGCCGCCAACCGGACAGACGCGATTGCCATCGCCATGCGGCAGGGGCTGGTGCTGGTCTAGGTGTCACTTGAGATTCAGGTGAGGCCAGCCTGCGAATGGCGGCTTCCTGCGCTTCCGGTGCTCACGTACTTCAAGTACGCTCCGCTCCGGTTCTCGGAACCCACCATTCTCGACTCGGCCTGACCTGAATCTCAAGTGACCCGCTCCGCGCCACGGTGGTTTCCTACGCTACGCAGCGTAACCGCTTCGCCTCCTTTCGGCTCTTGCGCCGTGCCCATCAGCCGCGCAAGTTGCCTTCCGAATTGATGAGGGAGGCGAAGGATGTCGCTCAACGGAAAGACGCTGTTCATCTCGGGCGGATCGCGCGGCATCGGGCTGGCGATCGCGCTGCGCGCGGCGCGCGACGGCGCCAACGTGACGATCGCAGCCAAAACCGCCGAGCCGCATCCGAAACTGCCGGGCACGATCTATAGCGCGGCGCAAGAAATCGAACAGGCCGGCGGCAAGGCGCTGCCGGTGCTTTGCGACATTCGCGACGAAGCGCAGGTCGCCGAGGCGGTGGCCAGGACCGTGGAGCGGTTCGGCGGCATCGACATCTGCGTCAACAATGCCAGCGCCATCCAGCTTACCGGCACACTGGAGACCGACATGAAGCGCTACGATCTGATGCACCAGATCAATACGCGCGGCACCTTCCTGGTCTCCAAAATGTGCATTCCCCACCTCAAGTTGGCAGAGAATCCTCACATCCTGAATCTGGCGCCGCCGCTCGACATGAAGGCCAAGTGGTTCAAGAACCACGTCGCCTACACGATGGCCAAGTTCGGCATGTCGATGTGCACGCTTGGCATGAGCGCGGAGTTCGCCGGAGCCGGCATCGCCGTCAATTCGCTGTGGCCGATCTCGACCATCGATACGGCCGCCGTGCGCAATCTGCTTGGCGGCGCGACGGTGGCGGCGATGAGCCGCTCGCCCGACATCATGGCCGATGCGGCGCATGCGATCTTCCTGCGCCCGTCGCGCGAGGCGACCGGCAATTTCTACATCGACGAAGAGGTTCTGCGCGCCGAAGGCGTCACGGACTTTTCGGTCTACGCACCGGGCGCGGCCGATCAGCTCGCGGGCGACTTTTTTGTCCCCGACGAGGTGTTCGCGAACGCGCAGACGAAAGTCAGAAGGATCTACTGACGGAGCGCTCGCCTCGATCCATCGCGGCCTTCTTGCCCTTGGCCAACGCCATGACCCGGTCGATATAGGCCAGCATCAGCGCCGAAACGACGAAGGCGAGATGGATGATGGTCAGCCACATCAGCTGGTCGGTCGTGTAGGACACGGAATTCAGGAACACCTGCAAAAGGTGGATGGAGGAGATGGCGACGATGGTCGAGGCGACCTTGACCTTCAGCGAGCCGACATCGATCGTGCCCAGCCAATGGACCTCGCCGTCCTGCTCGTCGAAGCGGCTGACGAAGTTCTCGTAACCCGAGATGATCACCATCACCACCAGCGAGGCGACAAGCGCGGCGTCGATCAAGCCCAACATCTTCAGGATCGTGTCGGTGTCGCCGATCGTGAAGGCGCTCATCACGAACTCATAAAGCTTCTTGCCGAAAGAAAGCGCGTAGATCGCCAGCGCCACGCCGAGCCCCAGATAGAAGACCACCAGCAGCCAGCGCGAGGCCAGGATGACGGATTCGATGGCGAGTTCGAGACGCTTCATGAAGGCTTCCGTTCAAATTGCGATAGAGGGTATTTCGGCCAGACAGGGCCGGTTTTCAAGACAAAAACCCCGCCGGGGAGGGGACCCGACGGGGCTCAGTGTGTCCCGCTGGAGTCGGGACAGGGCAGGGAACGCCCTGCACAGAATCTGGGTGTCGCAATGCGGCGATTCAATGAGCAGTCGCTAATCGGCAGGACAAATCTTCTTGAGCCGGCAAGAAGAAAGGCCCGTCCGGACGGGACGGGCCTTCATCTTGCGCGCTGATTCCGAAAATCCGGACAGGATCTTGAAATCACACGCTCATTGCTGGTCGCTGTTGCTCGCCACCGGCGCCACCAGCGAGGTGATGCGGCGGATAGCGACACGCCGGTTCTCGCGGTTCGGGCCGGGCGTGTTCACCTTGAGATACTCCTCGCCATAACCCTGCGTGGTGAGGTTCTCGGCCGGAATGCCGAAGGCGTTGGTGAGCGCCTCGGCGACCGCCTCGGCGCGACGGTCCGACAGAGCGAGGTTCGCGTCCGGCGTGCCGACGGCGTCGGTGTGGCCTTCGATCAGGAAGGTCTCGGCCGGGTTCTTCTTCAGAAGCTTTTCCATGGCGGTGGCCACGCCTTCGAGCTTCTGCACCTCGGTGTCGGAGATGGTGGCCGAGCCGAAGTCGAAGTTCAGCGTGTCGAGGTCGATACGCCGGGCGATGTCGCGCACGCGGGCCGAGCGCTTGACCTCGTCGATCGAGTAGAGACGCTGCACCCTTTCCACAGGTGGCTGCTCGAGGAAGGTATAATATTCGTCCGGATCCTCGACTTCCTCCGAATCCAGGATGTAGTCCCGGCGCGGAATGTCGAGCCGCATCGGTGGCAGGTCGTCGCCGGGATCGCGCCACTCGTCGACGTCGTTATAGTAGCGCTCGTCGACATAGCTCAGCACGTATTCGCGGCCATCCGATGTAACGCGAGATCGCCGGATGACGTCGCCATTACGGTTGCGGATGGTGATGATCCTGACGCCGTTGTCGCGCTCCACGATTTCGCGGGTGCGGCCGCCCGAAAGATCCTCGTAGTAAACATCCCTGGCGCCGCGGGTGATGCGAGGAGCTTCGTTGCTTTCCACGAATGTCTGGTTGTTGAACTGAAGGATCACCCGGTCGCCGAACTGCTTCACCACGTCGGCACCCTGCGGCCGGCGGCGCTCACGGACAACCTGCTCGGGCGTAAGCTCGATCCGCTTGCCTTTCTCCTGGTCCACTGGGACGATCTTCTCGGGCTTGATCGCCTGCTGCGCCGACTTGTCGTCGGTGGGCGGCGGTCCCTGATCGACCGGAGCCGGCCTCTGCGCCTGCTCGCCACCCTGCCGCTGTCCGGCCTGATTGGTCTTCTGGCCATTGCCGGCCTGACCGTTGTCGTTCTGAGCACCACCGTTCTGGCCGTTATCGTTGCGACCCCGGTGCTTGCGCACGGCATCTTTCTGGCTGTCCAGGACAGGTGCCTCGTTCGGATTGGCGGTTTCGCCCTGCGCGGCGTTGCCGCCATTGGCAGGCTGGTTGTTGTTCGCCGGCTGTTCGCCGGTCCCGGGTTGCTGCTCGCCGGTGGCGGGCTGGCGGCCAGCCTTTGTCTGCTCGCCGTTGGCAGGTTGCTCACCGGTAGCGGGCTGTCCACCGTTTGCCGGCTGTTCGGCAGCCGGTTTCTTGCCGCGCTTCTTCTTGTCCTGGGTCTGTTCGCCCTGGACCGGCTGCTCGCCGTTTTGCAGTGGCTCGGCCTGTGGCACGGGTTCGCCCGCCGGAGCGGCCTCGTTCTGCTGGTTCTGCCGGTGCTTCTTGCGCCCCTGGTTGCCGCCTTGCTGGTTGTCGTTGGCGGGAGCGGTCTGTTCGGTGGGCGCCACCTGCTCGCCGGTCTGACCGGCCGGCTCGCTCTGCTGCTGATCGTGCTTGCGCTTCTTGCGACCCTGGTTGCCTTGCTGCTGGTCGTTCTGCTGCTGGTTACCGGCGGCAGGTGCGACCTGTTGCGCGGGCTGCTGGTCGGCCGGCGCTGCTTCGATCTGCTGCTGATTGCGCTTCTTCTTGCGCGGCTGCTGCTCGTCGGTCGCGGGCTGGCCGCCCTGGTCGGCGGGCGCCGCCTCGATCTGCTGCTGTTGATCGCGCTTCTTGCGCGGCTTGATCGGCTGCTCGTCGGTCGCGGGCTGGCCGCCCTGATCGGCGGGCGCCGCTTCGATCTGCTGCTGTTGGTCGCGCTTCTTGCGCGGCTTGAATTGCTGCTCGGCCGGGGCAGCTTCCCCGGATTGGCCATTGTCCGTCTGCTGCTGCTCGTGCCGTTTCTTGCGCGGCTGTTGCTCGGACTCGGCGGGTGCGGCTTGTTCAGCCGGCGCCGATTCGCTTTGCTGCTGCTGTTCGCGCTTCCTTTTCCGCGGCTGTTCCCCCTGTTGGCCGCCGCCGGCCTGGGCGCATTCCTCGGCCGACTGGCCTTCGGCGCAGGCGGCCTGCGCGAGAATGAGTGGCGCGCCGTGCAGGCTGCCAGAAGCGACACCCCCCTGCAGCGGGTACGCGCCCAACGGCGCGGATGCCATAAGCAGGCCGATTGCCGTGCCCGCCAGAATCCGTGGTTGGCGTTTCATATCAATTTTCTCCTAGTGGGGTCCCATCCCTGCCCAAACTTTCATCATCCGCAATTGGTTCCGTCAGGCATTGGCACCAGCCAAGGACGCCCAACCGGCCTTTTAAAGGCAATTTCATGTTTTTCTAATGTTGATACGGGGTCAGCGTCACAGCAACGCTTGACCGGAAGGCCGCGGAGGGCCAAATCCACCAAAATGACCGCGCCGTTCTGGAAAACCAAGACGCTTGAAGCGATGACCCCGGCCGAATGGGAATCGCTTTGCGACGGCTGCGGCAAATGCTGCCTGTCGAAGCTCGAGGACGAGGATACCGGCGAGATATTCTGGACAAGCGTCGGCTGCAGGTTGTTCGACGCGCAGAACTGCCGTTGCTCCGACTATGCCAACCGCCTGGCGCGGGTGCCCGACTGCGTCGGCCTGACGCCGCAGAATGTGCGCACCATCACCTGGCTGCCAAAAACCTGCGCCTACCGGCTTATCGCCGAGGGCCATGATCTCTACTGGTGGCACAGGCTTGTTTCGGGAAGCGCCGCGACCGTGCACGATGCCGGGATCTCAATCCAGGGCCGTGTGAAGGCCAAGGAAACCGATCTGGCCGAGCCAGACGACTACTTCGATTATATACTGGATGACGAACCGTAACCGGTTCGCAACGCATATTGATGACGAACGCTGAAGGGTCCGCGTTTAAGGACGAACCGTCGTGGGGTTCGCGTTTAAGCACCGCGAGCGGGGAACCCTGGCGGGTTCGCGCTACATGAACCGGACATGAATGGTCGGTTCGCAGAAAATTCAGACACAAAAAGGCATTTTCCAATCATCGGTTCTACGGGCGAAAGCCCACAACAAGGAGAGAAGACGATGTTCAACACGATCAAGACGGCAGCCCTTTCGGCCCTTGTCGGGCTTGGCACTTTGGCCGCCATTCCGGCGCATGCGGACAGCCTCTATCTCGGTTTCGGGGACAGGCACGACCCGCGTTTCGGCATCTACACCGGCGACGATGACGGCTATCGCCGCGACTGGCGCCGTGACCGCGACCGCGACTGGCGCGGCTGCTCGCCGGACCGCGCCCTCGACAAGGCCGAGCGCATGGGCCTGCATCGCGCGCGCATCGTCGACATCAGCCGCCGTACCGTGAAGGTGGCCGGCCGCCAGTATGGCGACCGTGTCGTGGTGGTGTTCGCCAACGAGCGCGGCTGCCCGATCATCTATCGTTGAGACTGGAGCTAAAAGGACGATCCTCTGCGAAGATCGCCTGAAAGCATGATCCTTGCGAGGATCAGCTATCAGATATGATCTCCTGCGAAGATCAATCTCGAGTAGCGGAGCCCCTCAAATGAGGCGCGGCTCAAAAAGCCCCGGAGGATGATTCCTCCGGGGCCTTTGTTAACGGCATGCCCGCGACTAGGCCGGGCGTCACTTCAGCTCGAAGGTGACCGTGACCTGGACGTTGTAGGAATTCTCGCCCGCCTGCACCGGCACGGCCGAACGGGCCGCGTCGAACGACTTGGCCGCCATCGGCATCGGCACCGGCGCGACATTCTGGTCGGTGATCTCGAGCACCTTGCCCAAGCTGACGCCGGCCCCTTCGGCGAGCGTCTTTGCCTTGGCCATCGCGTCGGCGACGGCCTTCTTGCGCGCCTCGGTGATCGTCGCCTTCGGATCGTCATTGGTGAAGGTGATGCCGCCACCCTGGTTGACGCCGAGAGACACCGCCTTATCGAGAATCTCGCCCGTCTTGTCGACGTTGCGCACGCGCACCGACAGCGTGTTGGTCACCTGATAGGCGACGAGTTGGGCTTCCTGGCTGCCGTCGGCCTTGTTGGTGTAATTGTAGCGCGGGTTGATCTGGATGCCGGCGGTCTGCAGGTCGCGGTCGGCAATGCCTGCGGATTTCATCGCCGCGATCACCGCCGCCATGGCGTCGTTGTTGGCATCGAGCGCTTCGCGCGCGCTCTTGGCCTCGCGCATGACGCTGAGCGAAAGGATCGCCATGTCAGGCGCCACCGTCGCTTCGCCGTCACCGGACACGATGATGCGGGGCGGGGGCTGGGTGTCGGCGGCGCTTGCCAGCGCCGGGAACGCGACCGCGGCAGCGAGCGCGATGGGCAAAAGATGTCTGGTCATGAAAACTCCTCGAAGTCTGCTGTCCGCCGCCCGTGCCGCATCTCACTCGACCCCGCAAAGGCGCCGATTCCCTGCAGTGCGGTGCATGGCCTGGACCTGTTCACGCGCCTTATGGGCGCAAGCCGCTCTACGCAGCGAATATGGGCTGATTTTGACGGTTCCCGCCAGAGTTTTCGAAAGCCTTGTGCGGACGAACGAAAAACACTAAGCCAGCCCGCGTGGGGCCTGTAGCTCAATGGTTAGAGCCGGCGGCTCATAACCGCTTGGTTGGGGGTTCGAGTCCCTCCGGGCCCACCATTGTCGTTATTTATCAATGATTTGGCGTCTATTTCTTCTTTCGGTTAGCCGAGTTCCTTTGGCGAACCTCCGCGCATCGCCTTGATTTTATTGACTTGCGGTGGGCTGCTGGGAGTTCGAAGAGGCGGCTAGCGGCTGGCCGACCGTGACCGTTCTCTGCCCATGAATCCCGCCTATGTCATACTGTCGATGGCGGCAACGCCGGAGTTCGGCCGCCGATCGAGCAAAAATCAGCCGTGGCGCCGAGAACTAGACGTTCACCGGCGAAGCCATCGTTGGTGTCGGGACGCTAAAGGCCGATGGCGGTCGGGCCGCAGATGCAGCGGCACTGGGAAACCAGTTTCCGGCTATGTCGCCGCCGGCCTGCGTGCCTCCAATTCCGTCGACTCTCTATCGAGTTCCCGCCCACAGCTGGTGGGGTACGCGCAAGCACCATTGCAGACACACAGGCCGGAATGTAACCAACAGACGCCTGCGCCATCGCGCGGACGACTCGGCGCCGTTGGTATGAAGGTGGATGAGGGATAGATTGGCGCGAAATTGAACGCACATGGACGGATAGATTTCTCCACCGAAGACTGCAGGGCCCAGCTGGCGAATATTTTGAGCAGCGCGGACTTTCAGGCAACCGATCGCGAGCGTCGGTTCCTCAGCTATGTCGTGGACGAAACCTTGGCTGGGCGGAGCGATCGCATCAAGGCCTATTCAATAGCCGTAGAGGTGTTCGACCGGGACCCTTCGTTCGACCCGCAGACTGACCCGATCGTGCGCATTACGGCCAGCCACCTTCGCAGGTCGCTTGAACGGTATTACCTGACGGCTGGACTGGCCGATCCCATTCTCATCAGCCTTCCAAAGGGAGGATATGTTGCCGCGTTCTCATCGCGCGACACCGTAGCTGCCCCCGCAGAAGAACATACGCCCGCCATCATAAGCGAGCCCCCGCAGCCGCGGCGCCGACTGGGCAAGCCTCAACTCATCGCAGCGGTGGCCGTGCTGGTTGCTGCTGCCACGGCGCTCGTCTTGTGGTTCGGTTCTTCCCGGCTTTCTCCAAGCGAGCCGGAAACCCCACACTTGCTGGTTGAGTGGTTTGACGACATGAACGGGTCGAGCGCAACCACAGCTCTGGCCCGTGGGCTTACGCAGGAGGTCATAAGCCAGCTCTCCAAATTCAGTGACATCGTCGTGGTCCAGCCTCTCGGCCAAGTGGGATCCGACATACGGTACGCGCTCGCGGGAAGTGTGGATATGTCCGCCGGGAGCTTTCGGGTTCGAGTTCGCATGCTCAACCGTGGGGACGGATCGGTGCTCTGGGCGCACAGTTACGACGGCGCGACAACCGTGCCCGAACTTCTGAAGGTCCAGGCCGATATCGCCGCCGATGTCGCCACGAACCTGGCACAGCCATATGGCGCGCTGTTCGAGGCAGATGCCAAGCGCGCCGTTCCCGGTGCTCCCGACGATCAGGCTGCCTATTTCTGCACGCTTTCCTATTATTCGTATCGAGCCGGCTTCAATCCTGAGACCCGTCCCGCTGTCCGTTCCTGTCTCGAAAGGGCCGTGGAGCGATTTCCCGGATATGCAACCGCCTGGGCGCTTCTATCGCTGATCTACATTGATGAAGTCCGGTTCTACTATCCGTTCGAATCCCAGAAATCGGCACCGCTGATCGATCGCGCCCTTGCTGCGGCGGATCGCGCCGTGCAACTGGAGTCGACCAACGTCCGGGCCCTTCAGGCGCAGATGATTGCTCTCTATTTCAAGGGGGAAATTTACGCGGCCATCAGAGTGGGGCGCCGTGGCATGGCCATCAATCCGAACGACACTGTATTCGTAGGTGAGTACGGGTATCGGCTGGCGCTGTCCGGAAATTGGAAAGAAGGGTGCCCGTTGGTCGCGGAGGCACGAAATCGCAATCCGGGGCCGCTCGCCTATTACGAGGCGGGGTTGGCTCTCTGCGCTTATTTCAGTCACGACATCGAGCAGGCGGTCATGTGGATCAAAAAGGCGAATGTTCCCGACAATGCGCTCTATCATTCGATCGCCGCCGCGATCTTTGCCGAGGGAGGCTACACGGCGGACGCCGAGCGCGAGCGTTCGTGGCTCATGCTCCATGAGCCCGGACTGGTCGCAAATATTCGACAAGAGACGTTGTTCCGGTTCGGCAATTCCAATGATGCCGAAACGTTCCTCGGCTCCATCAAGAAGGCAGGCCTGATGCGGGACTGATGCCTCATGCGAGGCGCCGTTCCCGATGTTCGATACCGTAAGTTACGTTCCGTTGTGGCTGGGCTTCGCCATAGATAGCCTGGGGCGTAAAATACCGGTTTCCATGACTTTTCCGGTGACCATCGCGCCTAGATACGGTGCGAGGGGAACATGCGGCAGGATCGAACTGTACAATCTTGTTGCCCGCAAGCAGTTCGCGGCGGACGCATGACGAAATGGCAAGGACAAGCGGTCAGCTACGCCCCCCAGGCGGTCGGGTTCTTCGCATGCGCCACCCATGGAGTACTGGGCAGGCTGCCAGCGCTGGCACTGCTCACAGGGCTTGCCACGACAGCCGCTCCGGCAGCCAACCTCTACTGGGACGTCAACAACACATCGCTGAACCGCGGTGGCACGGGGATCTGGAATCTGACCGATTCGGTCTGGAGCGCCAGCAATGACGGTGTGAGCGGCCCTTATAATGCCTGGAACAACGGGGCGCTCGACGACGCCTTTTTTGGCGGCACGGCGGGCATCGTCACGCTCGGCGCACCGACCACCGTCCACAGCATGACGTTCGAGGTCAATGGCTATTCCGTCACCGGCGGTACGCTGACTCTCGGCGGAGTCGACCCCACGCTCACGGTCACGACCGGGGGCTCCACGATCGCATCGACGATTAACGGCACAGGCAGGGTGATCAAGGCCGGTGGCGGGACGCTGACGTTGTCCGGCAACAACAGCTTCAATGGCGGCCTCACCGTAAGCGCCGGCATCTTGTCTCTCACCGGCAACAACAGCTTCGGCAGCAGCCCCGTGGTCACCGGCGGCGCGCTCTCGCTGACCGGCATCAACAGCTTCATGGGCGAGATCAACGTCAACGGTACGTTAACCGCGAGCGGTGCCGCCGCCTTGGGCGATGTCGGCAACAACATCACCATCTCGGGCGGTTCGCTGAACATCGGCACGGTCGGCGGCAGCCTGACCGGGCGCACCGTCACGCTCAACGGGACGGGGAATGTCGGCATCTCCGGGGCCGGTATCGGCGGCGCCCATTTCACCGGCATCGGCGGTCTTTCCGTCAACCCAGGGGTGAACCTGACCGACGACACCAATAACTACACCGGTGCAACCAGCTTCGTTGGCGCTGGCAGCTCCACCTTCACCTCGATCGGCAACCTGGGCGAGGCGAGTTCGCTTGGGGCGCCCACCACGGTCGCGAACGGCACCATCAACGTATCGAATCCGAGCGGAACCGCCGGCACTCGCACTGCCACCTATGTCGGCGATGGCGATGTGTCGAACCGCAATTGGAGCTTGTACTCCAACGGCTATCGCGGCACGGGCCTCAGCAACAGCGGCACCGGCACCCTGACGCTGACCGGCTCTATCTCGGTGGGCAATAGCGGTCTCGCCCAAGTGCCTTCTTTCACTGCGGCGACCGCCGACCTGGAGCTGCTTGGCGTCATCAGCGGCGGTAGCGCCACCTTTATCGCGAATGCCGGGCAGGCCCTGACGCTTGGTGGTGCCAATACGTTCACCGGCAATTCTGGTGTATCAGGCGCGGGAATCGTGAAGGCAGGCACCATTGCGAATGCCGGCGTCGCCAGCTCGCTGGGAGCGGGGAGCACAACAGGCATAAGCGGCGGCACCCTGAGCTATACCGGGGTGGGCGCCAGCACCAACCGCAACTGGGTGCTCAGCGGCGGCGGCACGCTCGACAATGACAGCAGCGGCGCACTGGCGCTGAGCGGAACCATGAGCCTCAGCGGCACGGCTACGCTGGGCGGCAGTTTCGCCGGCGCCGACAATATGGTTTCGGGGGTGATTTCGGGCGCCGGCAACCTGCGCGGCGCCGGGACCGGCACCTGGGTTGTTTCGGGCGCGAACACATATACCGGTCAGACCATCGTCGACAGCGGAACGCTGCGCGCGGGATCGGCCACGGCCTTCGCCGGCTCCAAGACCTTCCAGGTCAACGGCGGCACGCTGGATCTCAATGGCTTCGACCAGACGCTGACCACCCTGACCGGCACCGGCGGCACGCTGAACCTCGGCAGTGCCCTGCTGACGCTGAACGCGGCGACCGGGACCAGCGCGACCTTCGCCGGCAGCATCGCCGGCAGCGGCGGGCTCACCAAACTAGGCAACAGCATCCAGACGCTGACCGGCGCCAGCACCTATACCGGCGACACGACAATCGGCGGAGGCACGCTGGCTCTCGACTTCAGCCCGGCCGGCGGCCCGACGAGCAATATCGTCGGCAGCGATTCCAGCCTGGTCATGACCGGCGGCACGCTGAACGTGACCGGCGCCGACAACGAGAACGACACGCAGACCTTCGATGGCCTGACGATCACCGCCGGCAACAACACGGTCAGTGCGGTTTCCGGCACCGGCGGCAGCATGACCGTCAACTTGGGCGCCATCACCCGCACCGGCGGGCTGATGAACTTCAACCTGCCGACCAGCGGCAACATCAGGACGACCAGCACCTCGCTCGGCGGCTGGGCGACGGTCAACGGCACCGACTATGCCAAGGTCGTCGGTGGCAACATCCTCGCATTCACCGACGCCGACTACACCGACAAGGACAACGCCGCCAACTGGCTGGACAATGAGTTCATCACCGATGTGGCCGGCTTTTCCGGTACGGTGACGGGGACCAAGCAGCTCGGCGGGCTGCGCTATACCCAGCCGGTTTCCACCACTGTGACGGTCAATGCCGGCGAGACGCTGGGCGTGGACGGCACAATCATTGTCGCGCCGACGGTGCTGGGCAACAACCAGTTGATCACCGGCGGCAAGATGACCGGCGCCAATGGCGGCGTGCTGGGGATCCAGCAGAACAGTACCGGCAACTTCACCATCGCCTCGCAGATCGTCGACAACGGTCCGGGCATGGGGTTCACCAAGGCCGGCACGGGACTCGTCACGCTCACCAACACCGCCAACAGCTACACCGGCGCCACCCGCGTCGTGCAGGGCACGCTGGCGGTGGCCAGCATCGGCAATGGCGGCGCGGCGAGCAGCATCGGTGCATCCTCGGCCGATTCGTCCAACCTTGTGCTGGAAGGCAGCACGCTGCGCTATACGGGAGCCGGCGACAGCAGCGACCGCGGTTTCACCTTCGGCAAATCAGGGGCCATCACGGGCGCCGGTGTCGAGGTCACCAACGCGAACGCCAATCTCATCTTTTCGGGCCTCGTCACCAGCACGGATGGCGCCGGCTTCCCCAAGAGCGGTGCGGGCACGCTGACGCTCGCCAACTCCAATAACGACTTTACCGGCGCCGTCGCCGTCACCGGCGGCCTCCTGGCCGTGAACACGCTGCCCAACGGCGGACAGCTCAGCCCGATCGGTCAGAGCAGCAGCGCTCCGGCCAATCTCACGCTGAGTGGCGGCGGTGGGTTGCGCTATACTGGCGTCACGACCGCCACCAATCGCGGCTTCACCTTGGGGACCGGCGGCGGCGTCGTCGATGTCAGCGCGGCCGGCACGACGCTGACGGTCGGTGGCCAGGTGGTGGGGGGCGGCGCCCTGACGAAGAACGGTGCGGGCACGCTGATCCTGACCGCGGCCAACACCTATACCGGCGGCAATACGGTCAATAGCGGCATCCTGCGTGCCGGCGCGGCAAACGTACTGGGCAACAGCGGGTCGATGACGCTTGCCAATACGGCGGGCGTATCGCTCGACCTCAACAATTTCAACAATGTTGTCGGCGCGCTCAATGGCGGCGGCGCCAATGGCGGCAATGTCACGCTGGGTTCGGCCACGCTGCAGATCAATGGCGGCAACGGCAGTTATTCGGGCTCGATCAGCGGCACCGGCGGCATCCTGCGCACCGGTGGCGGCACCCAGACCTTCAATGGCTGCAACAACAGCTATAGCGGAGCCACGAACCTCAACGGCGCGAACATCAGCACCGATTGCATTCGCAACGGCGGCGTGGCCAGCGGCATCGGCGCCTCGAGCAACGCTGCGACCAACCTGATCTTCAACAATGCCTCGCTTATCTATACCGGCGGCAGCGTCACGACCGACCGCGGCTTCCAACTCTCGGCGAATACCGGCGCCATCAATGTTTCCAATGCCGCCGCGACCCTGACCTTCACCGGCAATGTCATTGGGGCAGGCAGCTTGCGCAAGGACGGCCCGGGCACGCTGGTCCTGTCCGGCGCCAATACATCGACCGGCAACACCCAGATCTCGGGCGGCGTGCTGCGCGCGGGGACGACCAACGCCTTTGGTCCGCAGGGACATATGACCCTCGACAACACCGCCGGCGTTGCGCTCGACCTTGCGGGCTTCAACACGGTGGTAACATCCCTCATCGGCGGCGGAGCCACTGGCGGGAACATCAAGTTGGGCAATGCGACGCTGACGATCAACGGCGTCGACACCCGTTCCTACGCGGGCGCCATCAGCGGCACCGGCGGGCTCATCAAGAACGGCGCCAACATCCAGGCGCTCTCCGGCTGCAACAGCAGCTACAGCGGCAGCACCGTGATCAATGCCGGCACGCTCCAGGTCACCTGCCTGGCGAACGGAGGCGTCAACAGCTCGATCGGCGCCTCGTCGTCCAATCCGGCGAACCTGGTGATCGGCAACGGCGCTACCCTGCAATATGTCGGCGCGGCCGCCACGACAGACCGGCAGTTCACGCTGGGCGCGGGCGGCGCCACGCTCGATTCTTCCGGCACCGGCGCCATGCAGTTCACCTATGGCGGTCCGGTAACCCTCGCCGGCAATGCCCCACGCACCTTGACGTTGGCCGGTACCAATACCGGCACCAATATCCTGGCCGCCCGGCTGGACGACAATGTCGCCGGCGTCACTTCGCTCGCCAAGACCGGCACCGGCACCTGGCGCCTGACCAATCAGGCCAGCAGCTATACGGGCGCGACCACCATCGGCGGCGGCATATTGATCGTCGACAAACTGGCCGATGGCGGAATGGCCAGCAGCATCGGTGCATCTTCCAACGCAGCTGGCAACCTGGTGATCGGCAAGGATTCGACGTTGCGCTATGTCGGCACGGGCGATACCACCGACCGTCAATTCACGCTCGATACCGGCGTGACCTATATCCAGTCCTCGGGAACAGGAGCGCTCGTCTTCGCCAATACCGGGACGGTCAGCCTGACCGGCACCAACGCAACGCGCACGATTGCGCTAGGCGGCACCAACACCGGCCTTAACACGATGGGCGGTGCCATCGGCGACAACGGCACCGGCGCCACGACGCTCGCCAAGAACGACAGCGGCACCTGGGTCCTCACCGGCAACAATACCTATTCCGGCAACACCGTCATCAACGACGGCAATCTGATGATCGGCAATGGCGGCACCACCGGCAATGCCGGTGTGGGCAATGTCATCGTCAATTCGTCAACGTCCACCCTGTCCCTCAATCGCAGCGACACCTTCACCTTCAGCGGCACGCTGAGCGGGCCTGGCACCCTGGCGCAAATCGGTATGGGCACAGGCGTGCTGACATCGCCTAACAACGCCATTGGCGCGACCACCATCAATGCCGGCACATTGCAGGTGGATGGCGGCCTGCAAACGCCGACCATCGCCATGACGGGCAGTTCCACTTTGACCGTCGGAGGCACGGTCCAGGCCGCCGGCTCCACCCAAACCGCCATTACCGGGAATACCGGCAACAACACCGTCAATATCAAAACTGGCGGCATTTTCCGGGCGACGGGCGACCTTGGCGGTGGCAGCGATAACGTCAACCTGACCGGGACATTGAACACCGGAGTGGGAGCGCTGAACCTAGGCGCTGGCAACGACACGCTGACGCTTAACGACGGCGCCGTTCTCACCGGAACAGTCAACGCCGGCACCGGTGGCGAGACGGGCGCGGGCGACACGCTTCGGGTAATCAACACGGTGAATCGCACAGTCCAGGGCGCGGGCATCAGCGGGTTCGAGAGCCTGGACAAGCAGGGCACCGGAACGTTGACGTTTGTTGGTGACCACAGCTACAGCGCCGGCACGACGATTGCGGCCGGCACGCTACAGATCGGCAACGGCGCGGTCGCCGGCGCGCTGAC